>CAYRDO010000136.1:0-10950 GCA_964422985.1 uncultured Rhodohalobacter sp.
ACGGTTCAAAACAGCATCATCTGGAATAATGACAGTATCGACCAGAATTTTGAAAGAGCAGATAATTTCTCCAAGGGGGCAGGCGATCCGGTCATTTCGTATAGTCTCATTCAAGGTTGTAACCCCGGCGGTACTTGGGATACAATTTGCGGAACAGATGCAGGGAATAATCTATCAGACACCGATCCGTTTTTTGAGACTGGAATATCTACCGGCGATACCCCAACAACAACCGGTGATTTTAGGCTGACATCAGCGAGCCCGGTGATAAATATCGGAAACAACACTCTCTACACAGACTCAGGCGGTATCTTGAACAATGATGTAGATCTTGCCGGTGAAGACCGCTTGTACGACGGGAATACCGATGTGATTGATCTTGGAGCGTATGAATTCCAGGGTGAGCCGGATGGAGAAGAACCGGAGTTTGCACCCTTTATCACCACCTGGGAAGTGGAAGCCGGTGATTTGCAAATCACGATTCCAACAGCAGCCGGCCAGACCTACAATTACGATGTGGATTGGGGCGACGGCAACAGCGATACCGGTCTGACTGGCGATGCCAGTCACACCTACGGTTCAGCAGATACGTACACTGTAAAAATCACCGGCGCATTTCCACAAATTGAATTTTTTAACGCGGATGATAAAAATAAAATCATGAGTGTGGAACAGTGGGGCGATATTGAGTGGACATCCATGAGAAAAGCATTCCAGGGTGCCACGAATGTCGTAATTAATGCAAGCGATGCTCCCGATTTAAGCAATGCCATCTCCATGCTCGAAATGTTTTCAGGGGCAACATCCGTAAACGGCGGATTGGAGAACTGGGATGTATCGACCATTAAAAGCATGTTCAGCCTATTTGATGGGGCCACCTCCTTCAACGGAGATATTTCCGGGTGGGATGTTTCTGAGGCTACCGATATGATCCGCATGTTTGCAGGAGCCACGTCATTCAATCGCGACATTGGAGAGTGGGAAGTGGATAATGTTAGTACAATGGAATCGATGTTTGATGGTGCCACTTCATTCAACCAAGATTTGAGCGAATGGAATACTGGCAATGTTGGTGGAATGGGTTGGATGTTTCATGATGCTACGGCTTTTAACCAGGATTTGGGTGATTGGGATATTTCTGATGTAACCAGCATGACGGAAATGCTGGACGGATCAGGGCTTTCTCAGGAGAATTACGACAATACCCTAATCGGCTGGGAAGACGGTACAGTTTTGGATGATGTTGACCTCGGAGTAGCCGGACTCACATATTGTAACGGCAAGGATGCCCGGCAGCGATTGATTGAGGATCATAGTTGGGAGATTGAAGGTGATCAACTCGCAGAGGACTGCGAAGAGCCGATAGTATTAGACGCACCGCTTCTTTCCAGTCCATCGGATGAAGCAAACGGCGTAAATCGCCCGGTTACTCTGGTGTGGAACTCTGTTAATGATGCGACTTTCTATGATGTTCAAGTTGTGATGGAAAGCGGTTCATTTGACTCACCATTCTTTGATGACCAATCGGCAGACACCGACATCGAAGTTCCCGGTTTAGATCCTTCCACTGAATACAAATGGCGTGTGAGAGCAATCAATAATGGAACTCAAAGCGAGTGGAGTGAAATCTGGACATTTACGACGGGTGCAGATGAAGAAGAATTAGTTGCTCCCCAGCTTTCAAGCCCATCGGATGAAGCAATTGAAGTCAACCTGACAGTAACTCTGGATTGGGATGCGGCCGGAGGTGCCGAATCATACCAGGCCCAATTGGTTGAAGAAAGCGGTTCATTTGATGATCCGGACTTTGATGATCAGACAAGCGATACTGAAATTGAAGTTCCAGGTTTAGATCCTTTAACCGAATACAAGTGGAGAGCTCGTTCATTGACCAGTGAGGACGAAAGCGAATGGAGTGAAGTCTGGACGTTTACTACGATGGGACTGCCTGAAGGAGATGACCAGCGAATCTTAGTTAGTAATGCTGATGATTACGTTTTCACAAAGAGTGATTTTGGGATTTCTAATGATGATTTTTCCATCAAGATAGGGACTTTGCCCGATGAAGGTGCACTTCTTTTTGATGGCAATACTGTGAATGTAGATGATGAAATCACAATCCAGGATATCAACAATGACCATTTGGCATGGGATATGCCGGACGGTGAATACGGCTACAATTTTACCTCATTCGATTTTCGAATCGTGGATGACAATGAGAACGAAAGTGACAATCCCTATACCTTAACAATTGACCTGGGCACCGTTTTCGCAGAACTTTCAGGCAGTGAGGGTTGGCGGTTCATGTCCAATTCATCAGATGGTGATTCATACTCAGATCTATTTTCAGGAATAAGTGTAGAAACCGGTCCTCCACCATCACAAACATTGTATGAGCTTGATCAGGAAAACTATGAATGGGATCCGGTTGGATCTACTGGTGATGAACCGGGCATTGGAACACCGTTTATAATCTATCTTCTTGAGGATGATCTTCCCGTAACAGTAGAATCAGGTAATAATTGGGGAGATCTGGACGGGTTATTCAGCTATAGTGGATTGGATTACGATCCTTCAGAACCCAATCCGGATAACTTCTATTTGGTTGCGAATCCACATCCAATTGCTCTCGACTTCTGTCAGTTCAATGAAGAGAATATTGCGACTTCGGTTTATTTTTGGAACCCGGAAGCAAACGGTGGCAATGGGGGCTATGTGGATCTTAATTGTGCTGCGTCTGAAGATATCCATATCGCGCCATTCCAGTCGTTCTGGATTCGAACTACCGGTACAAATCCTGAGCTGGATATTCCGACAAATGCCTACCTGCAAAATACTGTCGATGGATATTTTAAAGAGAAATCAGAGGATAAAGAACAGTTAGTAATTACTCTGACTGTGACTAAAGAAAACCAATCGTTCACGAATCGAACCAAGATTCTTTTTATAGATGAGGCGAAAGAAGGTCTCGACCGATTTGATGCACCCATTCTGAATGCTGGAGGTCTGGCACCAAAGTGGCTCTCATTTCATTCAATGGATCATGATGGAAAACAATATGCGTTTCAAAGTTTGCCTGTCTCACATCTGGCTGAAGATAAAATCAGAATTCCATTGGATATTGAAACGACAGAATCGGGCCGTTTTAACCTGGACTGGACTCTGCCGGAATCTCACGTATTCACCGGCAGTTATTTCATTCGAGATAACGAGATTGGGGAGGTGGTTGAGCTTCGGTATGGAGCAAGTTATAGTTTTGAGATAGATCCGAGTCAAACCTCCAAGGATTCGGAAGCCTTGGAGGTTGCAGGAAAGGAAAGATCCGTGAAGTCTCCAAAAGACTTCGCGGATCTGGGAGACGTCTCCACGCCTCGCTTCGAACTATTGATCGCAGCTTCAGGTATAGACGGTTTGACAGAGTTAGGTGCTGTTCCCGAAGACTACACTCTTGCTCAAAACTACCCGAACCCCTTCAACCCGACGACAGTCATCAGTTACCAGTTACCGGTAAGAAGTGAAGTGAGACTGGAGGTGTATGATATGCTTGGCAGACAAGTTGCAACGCTCATAAACGGACAGATAGCTGCAGGGCGCCACACGGTAAATTTTAATGCCGGTAATCTTTCCAGTGGAGTGTATTTGTACAGGCTGCAAGCGGGAAGCCAAATAATGACCAAAAAGCTGACAATTTTGAAATAGCAGAGCGCTTGGTATTCGGCTGTCGAGTTCTTTCTCGGCTGCCGAATCAATCGCACCATAATTCGGCAGGCGAAACAAACAATCGCCAGCCGATGATTCTAATGCCCGCGCTTTGCACTCTGCAAACGATGAACATCAACCAAAAATCCAACCAGACATGAAAATTCAATCCAACAAAATTAAACCATGGACGTCACCAAAAATCACAATCCTGTCGATTAGTAATGACACCAATCAAAGTGGTCCTAAAAATCCGCCGGATTATGAGCCACAGGTTTCCTGATGCTTTACAGTGATAATTTGCAAAATAACTTTGTGCAATGGACTTTGACTTATTTATTGTAGGCTAGGTGGGGTTTAACAGATTAACGATCTTCTTTAATTTGGTTGTAAAGCCAGGCTCTGGCACTTGTCCAATCCCGTTTTACCGTGGCGGTTGAAATCCCCAGGATATCGGCGGTTTCTTCAATTTTGTATCCGGCAAAATATCTGCACTCTACAATTCTTCCTTGGCGTTCATTCATTTTTTCCAACTTGGAGAGGGCTTCATCCAGTGCTATCAATTCTTCGGCTTTTTTTTCAGTCATGTAGAACCCCTCTTCAAACTCAACCGGGTGATTGTCTCCGCCTCTTTTTTGGCGGTTCCTTTTCTTTGCATAATTTACTAAGATCTGCCTCATCGCTCGGGCTGCTACCCCAAAAAAATGGCGTCGGCCATCCCATTCTCCTTCAGGCGGAAATTTCACCAATTTCATATATGCTTCGTGTACAAGAGCGGTGGTATTTATTGTATGTCCCCGACGCTCTTTGCGAAGCTGCCGATGAGCCATATTTCGCAGATCATCGTACACCAGCGGCAGAATCTTATTAATAGATTCAGAATCATCCCGAACTGAGTTGAGAATAGACGTAAGTTGATCCTTGGTATCAGACATAAGCTAACGATAGATTAATCAAAGTTACATATCAGGGAATAAGCAGCCAAATGTTTTACATATAATAAAAGAGAATTGTTTGGAAGCTGTTATAAAGCCGGCTTACTCAGTTCAAAATTTCCTGTATACTTTTTAGGTAAAAAATTTTAAAATGAGCTTTATTTACAATGAATATTGCATTCATATATTGAAGAGATATATAACTTATCATCTAATTTTAAATCTAATAAGGACAACAAATGAAGAAAATAATACTACTAACAATTTTGACAATATGTAGTTTAATTCTGGTAAATAATGCTCAGGCTCAGGAGAGAACCTTTGGGATTGGCGGGATTATCGGGGATCCGGACGGAGTTTCTTTGAAAGCATGGCTTTCGGAATCAACAGCAATTGCCGGAGCGGTTTCCGTTGATTTAGGCGATAATTATTCCTGGTTATTGGTTCAGGCAGACTTCCTGAAACAAAATACAGTGGTTACCTGGGAGGAGGCTCTGCTACAAACCCATTTTGGTGGCGGTTTACGAATCGTTTCGAGTGATTTCCAGGATTATATTGCACTTCGTGCTCCCATTGGTATTGATGTAAATGCCATTGACGCACCGATGGAGGTATTTATGGAGGTTGTTCCGACAATAGATGTGGACCCTGAAGTCTATTTCTATTTTACCGGTGCGATGGGCTTCCGATATTATTTCGGGAATGATTAATAATTTTGATATAAGCTAAAAAAAGTAGTTTTTGAAGAGCCTTTGGTTGGAGAAGCCAAAGGCTTTTTCTATTTAGCTCTCTGTTTGATCTGGTCGAATTCTTCCATTCGATTTTGTTCTTGCAGAAAGTTTTTTAACCGATTGGCGGCTTCTTGGGTTGTGGTATGATCTTCTCCTCGAGACTGTACCAGCGCTCGATATCCTTCGATCAGAAGCGGTTCAGCTTCGTCTTCCCGCCCCAGAGTTGCTAAACAATCCCCGAGCATATTGGTAGTTATAGCCCGCTCCGGATTTTCAGGAGCAAGATGTTCTGTTCTGATTTCATACGCATCCTGAAAGTAGGGAAGGGCCTCAGCCGGACGGTTTTGTGTTAAAAGGACGGAAGCAAGATTGTGATATCCGTAAGCCAGAAAAGGATGCCCCGGGGGAAGTCCGGCGGTCCACGTTTCGATAGCTTGCCGGTAACTCTGCTTCGCGCCTTCGAGGTCACCCATATTCCGTTTTGTGAAAGCGATGTTGTTGTACTGAATTCCCAGGTTGGGATGATCCGGTCCGAAAATGTTTCTGTAGAGAACAGCCGCGTCTTCCTGCATGGTAAGTGCTTCTTCCATATCCCCCATTTTTGTCATAACCGATGCAAGGTTATTCATCGCGTAAACCACATCCGGGTGATCTTCCCCTTTCAATTCACGGAAAAGTACAAGAGCTTGCTGATGATAAGTCAGCGCTTCCTCATACCGTTCTGTATCATCTAAAATTATTCCAATATGGCTGAGCGTTTGTGGTATAGAGGGATGCTGATTACTCTCAAAATTACGTTGATAGATTTCCAACTCCTTGCGATATAAATTTAATGCTTCGTCGAGTTGCCCCTGGCTAGAGAGCAGTGTTGCCAAATTACCCATAGATGTAGCCACTCGTTCATGATTTGGCTGACGAAGGTCTTGCTCCAACTCGAGTGATTCTCGTAATAATTTTTCAGCTTCTTCAAAATTTCCCATATCCCACTGAACACTTCCCAAATCTCCCAAGCGGGCAGCAATCGTTGTACTTTTTCGCCCAAATAGTTCCAGGTCAGATGTGTATGCTAAATTCAACAGGGAGTCGGCAGATTCGTAATTTCCCTGAAGCTGAAGGGTTTTAGCCAGTTCTGCCTGGGTTTCTGATAGCTCGGCATTTGGCGGATTGAGGAATCGATTCTGAATAACCAAAGCCTGGGAAATCTGAGAATATGCTTTATCAATGTCACCCAATTCCCGATAGGTGACTCCCAATGTTCGCCGTACGGAAGCCTCTACTTCCGGTTGATTGATTTGCTCATCAATTCTCGCAGCAGTTTGGTCTAAAATATCGACAACTTTTACATCCAGGCCATCTTCATATGGATTTGGGGATGCCAACATCTCTTGTAAAAAAGCATTAACCTGTTCCGTTTTTTGTCGTTCAATCTCCGTGGTTCTGGCTTGATACAGAGAAAATATGGCTGTCGAAATCAGAACAATCATGATGATCGCAACCGCAAGAACCACTGTTTGATTTCTCTGTATAAATTTTTTACTGAGATAAGCGGCACTTTCCGGTCGGGCGGAAATGGGTTCATTTTTTTGATATCGACGAATATCCTGCAGGAGTTGATCCGCGGAACCGTATCTGCGTACAGGTTCTTTTCGGAGAGCTTTCAGAACAATGGTATCCAGATCACCCTTAATCCGTTTTTTAAGTTGATTTTTGTTGATACCTCGAAGTTGAAGGGGAGCAGAATCCTTTACTCTGGAAATCAGCGAGCTGGGTTTTACAGGAATAGTATTGGAGATTGTACTGCTTATCTCCATCTGGTTTTTATCGGCTAGATTATACGGCAATTGGCCGGTCAACAACTCACAGAGAATCAAACCGAGAGCATACACATCTGTGGCTGTGGTAATTGTCTCTCCCTGAACCTGTTCGGGACTCGCGTATTCAGGTGTCATCAAATACAAGCCCGTTTGGGTTAGTGGAGACCCGTCTTGCGGCTCATGTTCAAGAATTTTAGCAATTCCGAAATCAAGCAGTTTTACTATGCCGTTATCATCAACCAGGATGTTGGTTGGCTTAAGATCCCGGTGAACAATCAATCGCTGATGGGCAAACTGCACCGCTTCACAAACCTGTTCAAATATCTCTAACCGATCATCAAAAGAGAGTTCGTTTTCATTACACCACTCCGTAATCGGTTTCCCCTGGATATATTCAAGAATAAAATATGGGCGTCCTTCGTCGGTTACACCTGCATCAAAAAGCTGAGCGATATTTTTATGCTGCAGCCGGGCTAAAATTTTCTGTTCCTGCTGGAGTCGTTTATGCATTGACTGCCCGGGAATCAAACCGTGTAAAAATTTTATAGCAACCACGCGGTCAAAAAGCCCGTCGGCTCTTGAAGGAAGAAAAACAGAACTCAAACCCCCCCGGCCAAACGACCGAATAACTCGCCAGGGACCCACCAAATCACCTTCAGAGATAAACACATTATCCAGAATTTCATCCTCCAAAAAGGAGCCGGATGCCTGGTGTGCTTCAAGTAGTTTTTTTACTTCAATGGCAGCATCGGGATCATCTTTTTCAAGGTTTTTCAGAAAACTTTCCTGATCAGAAGCCGACCTCTCAATGCAGGCATGAAAGAGATCCTGTATATTGTCCCACCGTTTAGAGTCCATAGTAGTTCGTTTTAAAGACGTGACAGAACTATAATAACTTTGCCCTGCAATTGCCGCAAATTAATTTTGAATAAAATGCGTATCAAGAAAAGTAGCTTCATGCAATTTACTTTTAACTAAGTTGAAGTTGTGATAGATTATGCCCGATTGTCTTGTTAATTACGAGAAGAAAAGAGTATTTTGGAATATCATCTAAAACAGAGCAAAATGAGAGTACCCTACAAGCTTATCCTGTTGATTGCGCTGTTACTCAGCTCGTGTTCAAATGAGCCGGATACTCACCGCCTAACAACATCATCTGTACCCACAGAAGCCGGATCTGTAACTCCTGAGGATGGAAAATTTGAAGTAAACAGAAATATTGAGATTTCCGCATTTCCTAATGAGAATTGGGTGTTTGAACGCTGGGAGGGAGATCATACCGGCACGGAGAATCCCGTGGTAATTTCGATGGATTCTGATAAAGATATCGCCGCAATTTTTGCGAAACGAGATTATACACTTACGGTAAACACGGATGGAGAGGGAACCGTTACAGAACAGATTGTTCAACAAAAAACTACGGATTATCCACATGGAACCGTGGTAGAGCTGACCGCTGAACCCGCTGATAATTGGGAATTTATTGAATGGCAGGGTGATCTGGATGGCTCTGAAAACCCTCAAACCATAACCATAGAAGGCAATGCTGAAGTAACTGCCGTATTCTCGCCCATCTCTTATCCTCTCACTGTAAATATTGAAGGAGAAGGTACTGTAGAGGAAGAAGTAGTTCAGTCGAAAACCACGGACTATCCATATCAATCGGTGGTTGAGTTGACCGCTGTGCCCGATACCAGTTGGGCGTTTGTTGAGTGGGAAGGGGATCTGCAGGGTAGCGATAACCCGGCTCAAATAACGATCGATGAACCTAAAACGGTTACGGCAATATTCGATCGTTTGTTTACTCTCACGGCGCTTCCAATTCCTGAAGATGGCGGTACGATTGAGCCATCGGGCGGAGAATATGTCCGCGATACTTCTTTTGATGTAGAAGCGATACCCAACGACGGCTGGCGGTTTGTGGAGTGGAGAGGTGATTTTACCGGAACCACAAATCCATTCAATCTGACGATGAATGGTAATAAGACAATCGAAGCCCATTTTGAACCTCTCGAGTACTCACTGGACACGAGTACGGTTGGAGAAGGCAGCATTTTGTTGGATGTCTTGTCTGGTGGAGAAATCGGAGCGGGATATGAATTTAACTCCGTTGTTGAAGCAACGGCAGTCCCTGCAGATGGCTGGCGATTTATTGAATGGCAGGGGGATTTAAGTGGCTCAGGAAATCCGAGTACCATTACTATTGATGGAAATAAATCGATAACAGCGGTCTTCGAATTTTTTGATGGTGGAGATGGAACCGTTGGGGATCCATACCAGATCTCCAGGCTGGATCAATTACAAGCCATGCAGAATAATCTTGATTCACACTTCATTTTGATGGATGATATCAACGCAAGCGGAACAGCTTCAGGAGAAGGATTTACACCGGTGGGAGATGATAGCACTCCGTTTACAGGAAGCCTGGATGGAAACGGATTTACGATTTCTGACTTGACTATAAATCGGTCGGCTGAGTCAAATGTTGGACTTTTTGGAGTGATCGATAACGGAGCGAGCATTGAGAATGTACGTATTGAAGGTGCGGATGTAACCGGAGGAACTCAGGTTGGAATTTTAGCAGGTGTTAATAATGGAGATATTATTCAATCTTACAGTACAGGTTCAGTTAGTGGTACAGACGATGTAGGCGGACTCGTTGGACAAAACAACGGATTGATACAGTTAACATTCTCAAGTGCCACGGTCACAGGTTCAAACAATGTCGGTGGATTTGTTGGAAATAACTCAGCTACAATTTTGAGTGCTTATGCCACAGGTAATGTTACTGGAGCTTTGGGAAGTACGAATGTAGGCGGATTGGTTGGAATGAATGCTTCCACCGGAGAGATTACGGAAACATATGCGGCCGGAGCTATAACTGGTTCAACGAATGTAGGTGGCTTAATTGGAGTAAACGACGGTAGTATTGAGATTAGCTATTGGGATACAGAAGCTACAGGGGAGGCCAACGGAGCAGGGTCGGGCAGTACAACCGGTATGACTGGTCTTACTTCGGCTGAAATGGAGGGTGCTGCTGCAGAAACGAACATGACTGATTTTGATTTCGGAGGAACCTGGACAACAACTTCAGGTGGTTATCCTGTTTTCCAGTGGTTGGTGAATTGATAGTCGTCAATAAAAGTTGATAGGTTAATGAGCAGATCTTTAAAATGTTGCTGATCAAGTGAAATTTCACTATGGAAACTTCATTCATTTTATTCAAACGTTACTATCAACTCCATCAAGCCGAGATGGATTTAAATACACTAAAGAATGAAGGAATTGATGCGTACCTCACCGATAAGACCATGGGAAGTTTTAGTTTTTTAGGAGCCGCTACAGGAGGAGTGAAATTGCACGTGGCGGAAAAAGATTTGGAAAGAGCTCAAGAGTTATTAGCTGAGGAGGAATAGACAGCTTTAATTTTCTGTCGTTTGAGAAAGTACTCAAATTTGATCGCATCAGTTTTTGATTCGAATGATTTAAAGAATCGTAAGTTCCAGGGAATACCATGTTTGGTTGAGGGAGTACCTCCATCATTGTGCTGATCTAACCGGGAGAGAGAATAATAAGCGGAATAACCAATGTAGTACTGATAGGCCGATATGCAATAAATATTGTAAGGTATAGTAAATGCGAAAAAGGGGCTGGAAACAAAAAAAGCCCAACGTAAGAACGTTGGGCTTTTTTGAATGGAGCGGGAAACGAGATTTGAACTCGCGACCTTCTCGTTGGCAACGAGATGCTCTACCACTGAGCTATTCCCGC
>CAYRDO010000137.1:0-10907 GCA_964422985.1 uncultured Rhodohalobacter sp.
GTTCCGCCTGGATTACAGCCCTGGATAAGGCTATAGGAAATGATCGGATCTCCGGCGCCTTTCGAGAAATTATCAGCCCGTGCAAAATTCTGGTCGATACTATCGTTATTCCAGATGATGCTGTTTTGAACCGTAGGACTGCTATTAACAATCTGGACCCCTCCGCCGAAATTTTGAGATTGATTTCCGGTTATGGTTGAATTGATGATAAGAGCCGATTCGGTATCAGAAAACTCAATCCCACCACCATAACCACCGGAAGAGTTACCACTGATCTGTACATTCCGAAGTATCAGGTGAGAGCCTTCATTTATAATACCTCCGCCTCCACCGTTCTCGCCTTGAGATTCATTACCACTGATTACAGTATTGGTAATTAAAACTTCGGAGGTGCTCATCATCTCAGCATCAGGTATTGCCTTGGCGCCACCCCCGGCATTCAGAGAGATAGCACCGCCTGACGTACGGCCGGTGTTCCCCGTAAATGTAGACCGATCGATTACTGGGCTTCCGCCAAGAGCGCGAAAACCGCCTCCCCAATCGGCTTCATTGTTATTAAAAATACTCTCGGTGATTCGAGGCGAACTATTTTGGCTCATCAAACCGCCGCCAAAATTCGATTCATTCCCATCAAATTGTACATTTGAAAAAATAGTTAGCCGTTCACTTTCATCAACAAATGCACCGCCACCTCCAAATTCTGAGAAGTTATTTTCAAAAACAGTGTTGCTGACAGTAAGTGTGCTATTATTAACGTATAAACCGCCCCCGATAAAATTATTATTAGCATCTACAAGATTTGCATTGCCACCGGTGATGGTAAATCCATCCAAAATTGTTTCAGAATCGATCTCGACCGCTTCTACTACGTGATAACTGTTACCGTCCAAACTACTGTTTTCATCAATGTCGCCACTTAAAATGGTAACATTTGCTTCCCAATCACGATCTTCAAGGTTTGTTTCTGAGGCCACTCCTTCAAAACCGCCATAAAAATCTACATCATTAATAATAGAGAAAGAGATTGACCGATCCGTGCTATTTGTCGGCAGATAGGTTCCGGCTGCCACCCAAATCTCATCGACGTCATCGGTAGTACAGTCTTCACTGTCGAACAGGGCATATACGTCCCGCAGCTCTCCCAATGCGTTATCCCAGCTTGCACCGGTTCCGGATTCTCCTTTTTTCACATAGAGGATGTTGTCGATAGCGGGACAACTACCTGGAGATACAGGATTCCCCTGGAATTCATAAGCTCCCATATCGATAATATCTACATCTCCATTATAAATTCGTGGATTCTCTGCCAGGTCAAGTTCAGCGGGCCCCATAATTTTAAAATCAGACATATCTGTATTTGGGTCACCGGTATTTATCGCCATGGAGGAGCCGGTAAGTGTGTAATCGCCGCCGGATGCATCCTCAAATGATGGGTTTGAGGTGATAGAGTTCGTAGCCGCAAATCCATTTCCTTCAACAATATCATCGGTTCCGTTACCATAAAGGCTGTAATCAAGTTCAATTGTACTGTTTGAAGAATTCCAAATTTCATTTCCTGTTCCAGCGGCGGTATTCCCCCAAACCACAGTATTTAATACTGACGGCATGGCCACATTTCGGTTATACATACCTCCACCATTTCCATTTTCAGCCTCGTTTCCGGAAATTGTTACGTTTGTCAGTACAGGATTTGAATTGGGACCATTCACCATACCGCCGCCATTAACAAACGCGTTATTATTTGTGATGAGCACATTAAATAGCTCCGGAGAAGAATTTGTGTTCATCATTCCTCCGCCTTCAAGATTGGCGGAGTTTTCTTTGAATATTACGTTTTTGAGCACAGGATCTGATTGGTCATTAAACAGGCCGCCCCCATACCTATCAGCGGTATTATCTTCAAACGTCACAATAGTCATTCGCGATTCGGCATCCTCAAGTGCTAAACCGCCCCCATCTCCTCCAGATTCATTATTTCTAAATATAGTCCTGGAAAAACCCGGATGTTGAGCTCCAATCCGTTCTACGGTTTCGATGACATACGCACCTCCGCCGGCCGTTTCTGCGTAGTTGTTTTCGAACAGAACATCGACCATCGAAATACCCCCGTTACTTGCATATAAACCTCCGCCTTTGTCATGTGGAGCAGAACCATTGGCATTCCCGGCAGTAATTGTAAAATCAAACAATCCCCCGGATGCTTCATCCATACTGGTTACAACATGGTAGCTGTTGCCGGAAAGGTTATCATCATCATTAATGTCACCACTCAGAATAGAAACATTTGACTGGCCATCTCTTTGATTTCTATTGGTTTCGATTCCCTCAAATCCTCCGTAAATATTCACTCCTGGCATCAGAAATGTGGCTTCTCGCTCGCTTGAATCATCTGTCGGCAAGTATGTACCGGCCGTAACCCAGATCTCTTCTACATCTTCGGTTGTACAGGTTTCATCTTCGAACAGGGCAAGGGCATCCCGAAGCTCGCCAAGTGCATTACTCCAGTTTGCACCAGTACCATTCTCGCCTTTTTTTACGAAAAGAATGTTATCCTCGTGGGTAACCGGGCAACCCACCACAGTGCCTTCCTGCTGTAACTCAAATGCTCCAATATCAATAATTCCACCACTTCCATAATCATAGACCCGGTTGTTACCGTTTGCGTCAGAATCGTTCGACAAATCTCCACCCGCATTGGTATAAAGCGTATTGCTTCCGCCGTTAATTGCCGGGCTGAGCGGATCGGCTGAAAGAGCATGAGTGAAGACAGGACCACCGTTATCCTGAAGGGACTCTAAAAACGGATCGAGATTCTGCAGGTCTCCTGTTTCTGTAAATTCACATGATGTTCCTGATTCCAGGTTATAGCCAAGCGAAGTATAGACAAGTGGCTCTTCTCCCTGATCACTGATCTGACAATCAGAACCTGCCCCCTGATTTGCTATGATAGAGTTTGCAATATTGATGGTACCTCCAAAAAGCTGAATACCTCCAACATCCCAGCCGGTGTTATTGGTAATGGTTGAATTAATAATGTCAATATTTTTTGCACCGAAGTTGCCGGCATAAATCCCTCCCGCAGATCCTGAATTAATGCCATTACCTGTTTCATTCCCACTGATGGTACTATTTAGTATTAAAATCTCTGCAGCTTCATCACTATCTTCAATACCGGTTACAAAAATACCGGCTCCGCGCCCGCTTAACCCACTTTCATTTCTGGCAACATTTCCACTGATAGTACTTCTGTCTATATTTACGATTGCTCCCCTGCTAATATTAAAACCTCCTCCCCTTGCGTACGCCCGATTCCCTGAAACCGTACTTTCTATCACATTTAATGTACTCCGTGTGATATCGAAAGCTCCTCCAACCTCTGCTGTGTTGTTTGATACCTCACTTCTCCGAATAGTCACATTACTTTCGGCCCACTCAATATCTTGTAATTCTGCTATTGTAGTAGCATCTTGATACAGTGGCGCCCGATCTATAGACATAGCACCGGCCAATGGTACCCCGTCAGACGTCGATTCGTTTTGGGAGATTTCACTGTCTTCAATGACGACGACGCCACCCTGCACATCCATCCCAGCACCTGAGCGTGCTGTATTCCCGGTAATCAAACTGTTCGTGATTGTCAGGCTTTCGTTATATGCTATAATGAGGCCTCCACCAATCGAATTATCCCCGCCTGTTATTCTGAGGCCATCCAGTTCTGTTACCGTTTCGTCTAATATCATAAAAACGGGGCCTGTTCCGTCAGCATCGATTTCAGCCATTCCCCCTCCTGTAGATTCAATCCTGATGGTTCTGTCTGCATTTATAATTTTCAATGCACCTTCTTCATCATTGGTACTGAATTCATCCAATCCTATGTCTTGCCCTTCAATGATCACGGGCCCGGAATACACATCGCCACTAATGCTTAGTGTATAGATCAACCCACCCGTCAATTGAATCGTATGATTTTCACTGTTGTCATCATTTGCAGCGATAATCGCCTCGCGGAGAGAACAGTCGCCCACCGCACAACCGTCTGGCGTTGGATCATCAGTCCTGGTAACTATAAACGTCTCTGCAGACACGTGTGGCACCAGAAAAGCAAAAAACAGAATAAAAAATTGAATTGAAAAAGCCTTTATATTTTTCATAGCAAGAATGTTTATTGATTCAGGTACTCCCTCTGACTTACCTGACTTTTGGTCGTGTTAATCAGATATGCAACACGTAAAGGCTAAATGGCTCAATACTTTTTAATTTTTTTTTCTCTCATTTAAAAAATCATAACCAAAATTTTAGGCCCTCCACACTTCTTATATTATTTATCCCACGTAAACCGATTTTCTGAATGATAAATTGATGTTTTTACAGGTAAGGACTCTTGAAAATGAAATCTATAATATGTCACGCTTGGAATGCTAAGTACGCGATAATTTAACCAGGAACTGAGCCGTAAATATTTCTCAAAACAACTTCTTAAATCTATTATCTTACCAAAGAGTCATCCAAGCGTTTAATTTCATTTTATTACTTGAACTCCATGGACAAAAAATCCACACAACAAATTGAAGAAGGCAATGAACTTCACCTGCAATTTGAAAAGAGAGATGGCTTGCTGCCGGTTGTAGTACAGGAATCATCTACCGGCGATATTTTAATGATCGCTTCGGTAAATGGAAAGGCGTTAAATCAGACCATCAAAACCGGAAAAGCAACCTTTTGGAGTACCAGCAGGCAGAAATTATGGGTGAAGGGTGAAACATCAGGCAACACCCTCCTTTTGAATGAAATTCTGGTTGATTGTGATCAGGACGCCCTTATTTACAAAGTTACCTTAGACGGGGATGGTGCATGCCACACAACAAATAAGGATGGTGCACCCCGAAAATCTTGTTTTTACAGAACACTAAATTTGAACTCTCTTGAATTAGACTTTTTAGAAAAATGAACTTTCAATCAAGAAATGTATTTGGCGAATCCCTCGAAACATGTAGTGAAGAACCATTAACTGGATTCTATAGAAATGGCTGCTGCGATTCTGGAGATGACGATCAAGGCGATCATATGGTTTGTGCCGTTATGACCGCAGACTTTCTGGAGTTCTCGAAAGCGAAAGGGAATGATCTCTCTACTCCTATCCCGCAGTATAATTTCCCCGGCCTGGAACCCGGCGACAGATGGTGTCTCTGCGCTCCAAGATGGAAAGAAGCATACGAGGCTGGCATGGCGCCCAAGGTTGTACTTGAAGCCACCAATGAGTTAACACTGAATATCGTTTCGATGGATATGCTTTTGGAACATGCTTATAAGGATGAGAAAACGGTGGAATAATAGCTAATTAACTAAGGGGACTTTGAGAGCGCTCCCCTCTCGATTTTTCAAGAACGGCTGAAAAAATCCTTTCTCCCCTGAAAGGGAGATTCTTCATTATTCCCCTTCTACCGTATTCTTCTCCCTGGCCCAGTGGCGGAAGATTGAGATGGAGAAGCCGGCCATCAACATGAACGTTCCCATCCATACAACGGAGACGAATGGTTTCTGCTCTGCCACAACGAGAACCCAGTCTTCTTCAAAATTTTCATCGAGGCCGTAAACGGTTAATTCAATGGAGTCAGAATCTGGGTGTACACTGCTGAAAAGTACATTCATGCCCCACTCCTGAATTTCAATAGGCGGCGAATAGGTATAACTTCTGTCCTCTTCGGTGTATACAGCAAAAAGTGGCTCCGCTTCAAAAGCACGACCGGATGGAGCATGTTCGATGTGAATTAATGATCGAATACCAATCTGCGTATTTTCGGGCAAAGATTCTTCACTTGCCTGTACAAAATTTCTGAATGTAAATGAGAATGGTCCAACAGTTGTTGTCTCGCCACGACTAATCTCAATCGTTTGTCCTTCTTCCTCAGCATTTTGATTTTGATCATCATCCTGATCTCCAACAGCCACCATTGACTGATTCTGAGCTCTTTCTTCAAACGCTTCGTTGCGCTGTTCTACATATTGGCTGCCCGCAACGTATAGATAAATATCACTGAATAATCCGGTACGAACATGAGGATCAACCGACCATTCAACACTGTTTGGCCCTGATGAGGTCAGCATTGGATACACCTCGGGAGACATATAAAATGAATCTCCTCCGTCAACCGGTTCAAACTTCAGACGATAGTTCTGCTGTCCCGGTCGAGGTGAATCAGTAACTTCGTATCCCTCATACGTTACCATATATTTATCATTGACCAGTTTGGGCTGATTCAGTTTCAGCTCAAACATGTTCACCTGTTGTGTGATCGGGAAACCCTCGTCATCAAAAACTTCTCCCTGCTCAATTCGATCATTATAATTTGATGTCTGCGGATCCAGCATCGGTTTTGTGTATACAGATGAAGCGATAAAGCCCAATAAAAGCATTCCGAATCCGATGTGAGTGATGGCCCCTCCAACAAGTTTCGGATTCTTTCGCAACAGTTTAATTAATACCGTACCGTTGCCAATGACTGTAAACCAGCCTGCAAACACATAAAGCATGTAATACAAGGAGGTCACATTCCCAAAGACTATAGATACTACGGAAACAGTTGATGTAATGAGCAGCGGTGTGATCAGCTCACCGGCAAGGCTTTCCCACGAATGTTTTTCCCAAAACAGGTATTGCCCAATCACAGTGGCAATCGCCATAATAATTGCAAGCGGCATACTCCAGTTGTTGTAAAACTGTACGTCCGGAGGAGTAGGGTTATCCACAAAAAGCTTGCCTAAAATGGGAGAACTGGTACCCAAAATAATCACAACTCCCAAAATGAACAGAAGCATGGCGCCGGTAAACGTCATGAATTCCCTGCTCAGAATTTTAGACTCTTTTTCGGGAGATGGCAACTCCTTATATCGATAGAGATAAAAGCCAATTCCCATGCATGTGATGATCAGGATAAAAGCAAGCAACTGATTGTATAACCCCAAATCAACAAAACTATGAACGGATTGATCTGCCAAAACCCCGGAACGGGTCAGAAATGTCTGATAGATGACAGAAACATACGCCAGGATTGCAAAGAATAGTGATGCTTTATGGGCGCGCCGGCTTTTTCGTTGAATAATCATGGCGTGAATGCCGGCCGTACCGATCAGCCATGGAACAAGCGATGCATTTTCCACCGGATCCCACGCCCAGTAACCACCAAATGACAAGGTTTCATATGCCCAATATCCACCGAGAAAAATAGCGGTGAGAAGACAAAGATTTGCGGCAAGAGTCCAGGGTAATGCGGGACGAATCCAACCATGATATGTTTTTGTCCAAAGTGATGCCACTGCAAAAGCAAATGGCACGGTCATCATAGAAAATCCTACAAAAATGATCGGGGGATGAATCATCATCCACGGGCTCTTCAGAAGGTCATTCAGGCCTGTTCCATCCTGCGGCACAAAACCGGGATTGGCTTGCAGAAATGGTGCATTCGGCATTTCCTGAGCGATTGTTCGGAATGGAGAAGCACCAATTTTTGCAATACCCAGATCCCACCCGAGAATCATCGAAAGCAGGAAGAATTGGGTCATCGCCATCACAAACATTACCGGGGCTCGATACGGCTTTCGTGTCCATTTTATCAACCCGAGGCCAACTAAAGAGGCAAAGAAAACCCACAACAGAAAACTACCCTCCTGCCCTCCATAAAATGCGGAAAAGAGGTACTTGGTTTCAAGGTCAAGGCTGGTGTAGTTCCAAACATAGTAGTACTGGAACTGGTGGGTCATAATGAGGTAAATCAGTGCAGCCGAGGCTCCCACAACCAGGATTCCCATGAAGCCCCAAATCCAATTAGAAACTCTTTCAGCACTTTTATGGTCTTTCACCGAGGAGAAGGCATACAACCCCATCGTACAAATAGAAGAGATAAAAGCGAGGTATATAAACCAGCGTCCTGCTTCAGCAATCATAAATATTAACTCTCTGTGGCGCTCGCCTTTTCAAAATCCGGGTTCTCGTTATACTTAGACGGGCATTTCATGAGCATTTCGTTTGCGTAAAACACATTGTTCTTCATCTCACCGATAACAACAAGCTGTGTTGCTTGCTCAAAATTGTTTGGTTTTGGCTTGGGATAGATCACCTTTCGCACATTACCGGCACGATCTTTCATATAAAAACTGAAATTCATCGTATTTCTCGAGAATCCATAGTCTTGCGTGGAATCCCAAACGCCAACAACGTGAGAGGATGTACGTCCTGCGGCCTCTTCAAAATTCACATAGGTGCTGATGCTGTTTCCAAAATTGTACATCAGCAAGGATGTAAATACAACAATAGAAAGGATGCCAATAATTAATTTAGGTTTCATCGGATGATTCTTCGTTAATTGATTTTTCAAGCTTACTTACGTTTCGGTCCAGTCGAATGAGGTAGAACAATAACACAAACCAGATTATTAAGCTCACTCCTAAAACAACAAAAATTAAGTCGTTTGATGCCATTAGTTGTACAAATGCGGATGACTGTTCAATGCCCTGAGCCCCTTCCCATTTACCTGAATAACTGCTTGTAAGGGTATCAACGACCGCTTTTGTTGAATCTTGTATATTTAATTTCATGATCCGTTCACGGTACTTCTTTGCTGCAGAATTTTATACCGGTTTGCCACATTCATTATCCATAATGCCAAGCCTATAAATCCTACCACGGCCGGATAAAAAATGTAGCGTAGTTCCGGTGCTGTAATTTCACTGAAAGCCGGGTTGCCTTCCGCCCCCGGATGCAAACTTGGTAACTGCCGCGGTATAATATATAGTAGAAACGGGATTGTGGTTACTCCAAAAATGTTATAAATAGCGGAAATTTTAGCCCTCTTTTCAGGATCGTTAAAAGCCGATCTGAGAATAAAATAGGCTACAAAAATCAACATGGCTAATGCGGCCAGATTCATCCGGGGTTCGGCAAATGTCCACCAGGATCCCCAGGTAAAACGCGCCCAGAGCGAACCGGTAAATAACCCACAAATTCCAAAAAGCAAACCAACCGACGTGGCCGTTTCCGCTTTTCGATCCCATCTCAGATGCTCATCATTCAAATATCGAACACTATAGTAGAACGCCATTGTAAACGCCACCATCATGGTAAACCACATGGGCACATGCAGAAACAGGTTCCGCGCGGATTGTTCCAAAATCGGAATTTCAGGAATTTGAATCAGGAATCCGCAAATAATGACTGCCGTCATCCAAATCGCTACGACAATTTTCCAAATCTTCAAAACGGTGATCGCTTTTTCGGTTTTATTTTAGTCTGAAAAGATACGAAAATGAACGATTTTTTTATAAAGTGATTGTGAACTTTTACCTATTTAAATACTTCATCGGAATCCACCGAATGAGAGTTCCCATTCATTTGTTATTTTATATCTATGACAGAAAAGATGATTGAATTACAACCGAAAAAAAGCCATCATTTTTGGTGGTATGTGATTGGCGTCCTGCTTTCCCCAATCGTGGTGGGATTTTACATTCTTTTTAAAAAGGTGAATGAGTTATCAAATACTCGATACAAAATTACCGATCAAACAATCACATCGGTAAATTCAGACTATACCGAAACGGTTGATATCGCAAATATCAATAAAGTTAAGATTCAACAAAGATGGATTGACAAACAGTTCGGTATCGGGAGTTTACAGCTTATCACCAACACTCGAAAAGTGGATCTTGTCGGACTGGAAAATCCCAAAAATCTGTCTGATATGATCCTTAAAGCTGCCGAGGCTGAACGATACCGGATGGATCAACAGACGAAGAAAGAGAGTAAACAAACGGAACCAGCTCCCGGCAGCCTCGACAAATTGGATTACCTCACCGGACTTTGGCAGCAAGGTTTGATTTCTAATGAAGATTATATGCGAGAAAAAAAGCATTTTGAGGATCATTAAAAACAACCTGAGCTATTCCAACATCAAACTGAATTTTTATGAAATCCGTATACCTCTCTGTCAGCATTTTTTCCTTTCTCCTGATCACACCTGTTTTATTTGATAACGCTCATGCTCAACATTCAGATCAACAGCCTGTAAAAAGCACACAAATTCTTCAAACTGAAACTTCCTGGAATGGTGATGAACTCGAATATCCGGCATCTGGTTCAGAGGAAATAACCGCATTACATATAGAATTTGCTCCGGCTTCTAAGACTACCTGGCATCGTCATCCGGTTGCATCATTGGCATATATTATCAGCGGTGAACTGGAAGTAGTTTTAAAAGAGACAGGCGAAACGAAGATTTTTAAAGCCGGAGATGCCTTTGCGGAAGTGGTCAATACGTGGCACTACGGAAAAAATATTGGAGATGAACCGGTTAAACTAGTGGTTTTTTATGTTGGTGAGAAAGGCATTCAGCTGACTGAACTTCTGAATGAAGAAGAAGAGTAAATAATTTTGGGTGAGCGATCTGACACTCACCCAAAATCAAAAAATGTTTAACGGTTTTCTATCTTGTGATCAATTGAATAGTTACCGCTTCCCATTAGGAACAGGGCTAAACTTGCAAGCAACAACATAATTTCCAGCCTGCTTTCGCTAAATCCCTGATCTATTTTCACTAAAAATATGGCCACTAACATAATGATGGCCAAGAGCAAATAAGGAATTTTTGCATACGCACCGAAAATCACCATCAACCCTCCAAAAAATTCTATGAGAGCCACAATCCATGCCATTATAAAAGGCATTGGAACACCGATATTTCCGAAAAAACCTTGTACTCCTTCAATTCCTGTCAACTTCCCCCAACCGGCTACGACAAATATAATTCCCACTCCCAAACGAAGAAGCAACAGCGCCATGTCACTGTATTTATTATCGAGACTTGCCATAATCCTCCTTTTTAGTTTTTAGCTCTGGGATGAGCTAATTCATAAAC
>CAYRDO010000138.1:0-2988 GCA_964422985.1 uncultured Rhodohalobacter sp.
GAAATAGAATTGCACTTCATTCGAGAAAATAGACATCACCAAAAAGAGTTCTATGCACGTTGAGATTCGACCGGTTCGTATGGAAGACGCCTCTGTAATACAAAAACTGGCCACAAGTCATCCAGCTATCGTGAAACAAACCCGTCTTCCCGATCCCTATCCGGATGACGGGGCCGAACAGTGGTTAAAACAGGCTGTACCCAAACATAAAGAAGGGAAAGAGTACAGCTTTGCCATCCAGAATCACGAAAAACAGATTGTTGGAGCATGCGGACTTACACCTAAGAACAGCAATGAAGCGGAACTTGGCTACTGGATTGGCAAACCATTTTGGAAAAATGGATACGCTACGGCGGCTATCAAAGAATTACTCCGTTTTGCTTTTGAAGAAAAATCGTTTCGGCGGGTATTTGCATGCTCACTCGATAATAACATCGGATCAAAACGAGCTCTGGAGAAAAATGATTTTCGATTTGTTGAATTCCGGCCGGACGATGAACAAGGTTGCAACACCAGTGGTACGCTGGCCACTTATGAAATTTTGCGAGAAAACTGGAAATAAATTTTCCAGATGGTTGGCATAACAAGAAGTACAGCAAAAGGTTGAGAGAATTATTATTGCCAATCTCATAATTTTCTATTTACTTCTATAAAAACAGGGGGAGGTTTCCAGGCATGAAAATCAATACGCATACTCATCTTTTTACACTTCGAAATGTGCTCTCACGAGAAGCTGTTCGTGCGATTGGAAATCGACTTCGGCTTAAAAAAGTACCCGAGTATCTTGTCAAAGGCATTGAAAATTTTATCGAAGATATCACAAATAAGCCTCGGTATTTGACAGAAGATCAGTTGCTGGAAGAGTTAATTCGATCCATCTTAAAGACCGATGCGTTTAAAAGTTTTGAGCAAAATCATCTTCATCAAATTCCGGCTCTTAATGCCATCAACATTAACAGTGAGCACCTGACCCGCGCTGCATTCAAACAGATTTTAAACTCTCTTTCCGCTTGGGGTGATGCAAACGACGATTCCGAGTCCAACCTTTTTGATATCTATGAGACCTTAAGGATTGCTCTGAAACCAAGCTCAACAGCGATCTCCGGACACTTATTGACTCATCTGGAAGCTGACGATGCACTTGTCGGGTTGATGATGGACATTCGCGGCAACACCGAAACTGATCGTGACGAAAAGAGATTTAAGGATCAACGGAATGATTTAGTGGAAGCCAGTCTCCAGCGTCCCGGTCGTATTTTTCCATTCTTTGCTGTCAATCCGAAACGCCCTGATCATTTTGATTTGATGAAAGATGCAATCGAAAACAAGGGATTTGTTGGGGTAAAACTGTATCCCTCATTAGGTTACCCCGTTGATAGTGGCAAGATGATGAATGTCTATGCATATTGCGTTCAGAATGATATCCCCATCACTATGCACTGCAACCATACCGGTTTCTATGTTGAAGATGAGTTTATTGATTACTGCAATCCCAAGCATTGGGAGCCGATTTTAGCGCAGCATCCCACCCTAAAAATTTGCTTTGCGCATTTCGATGGTCACGAATCACTCTCTATCCCGGGCAGACTTGAGCAAGATACGTGGGCCAAAAAAATTCTGGACTTGATGGAGAATGTGAATTACAGTGGTGTCTATGCCGATGTTTCCTATCACACGGATATGATGGGCGAGCCAAATCTTGAATCGCATTATCTGCAAAAACTTGGTGAGTTGCTGGAGCATCCAATTGTAAAAAATCGAATTATGTTTGGTACCGATTCGTGGCTTCTTCGGCTCAATATGTCCGATGAACTTTTTTGGTCGTACTTCCGGGACAAATTATCGGACCAGCAATTTGAGCGAATTGCATCTGTGAATCCCAAAAATTTTTTAGGGATTGATCCGCTGAAGAAAAATATCGAACGCTATCTCAAATTCATCAAAGAGAATAGAAAGAACGTAGGATCGCTGCCAAACTCCTGGTTGAATGAAAAGGTAGATGCTGAATTTCAAGTAAAACGCGAACATCCCAACTGGACGATCCATAAATATCCGGGGCATATTGTGGTTACAGCTATTGGATCGCAAATGTATTCAAAACAGAAAGAACAAGCCTTTTCCCGGCAGGCGTTTATCACAATGCAGGAGTTGAAATTCTGGGATTTTTCTCTGGTAGATAAACCGGCTTTTGATCAGGAATGCAAAAAAATGTCGCTGGATTTGGTAAACCAATGTGAAGCAACCGGAGAGATCGACGGAAATTGGACTGTAAATGAAGTACGACAAACATTCGAAGATATGATTCGTCAACATTCCACGCGCTTCCTGGACCTCTCCTACCAGATTGAAGTGATGTACCAATTTGATTACGATTGATATGAAAAACTTAAATTTCCTTTTTTGGCTGATTTTTATCTTATTGATCTCACCCGCGATCGCAACCTCGCAATCGTTTTCCATCAAACCGGACATCGCAAGAATGGAGAACGATAAACTTGGGTTTGGTGTGGATCTTGATGCGGGCATTCGCAGTGAATATACCATCACCTCGGAAACAGATTTTCGTCGCTATGTTGAATTTGACTTGGGGTTGAGCGCAAGTATCCTCTCGAAACCATCGTTGAATCCCAAGCATCAGCATCTTGATATCTATTTTGGATATTTAATCTCGTTCAAGAAAGCGCAGGAGATTGTACTTGGTCAAGAGCCGGAACCAGCTACTGACTATGGTTCACTTGGTATTGGAGTCAATGCAAATTTTGAGGCCAACCAAACGTTCACTGAACAAAATGTAGCACAAGGAGGCGAAATCCGATATACAAACGCCTCCAAAAAATTCTTGCCGGTTATAGAACTTTCATACTTGTTTGTGATCCCCTATCGATCTGATTTCCGGGAAGAATTGAATGCCGACACCAACATGTACCAACGGTTTGATGCAAGAGCTTTTTGGGCAATTCGGTTCGGCCATTTTCTTCTGAACCCCGA
>CAYRDO010000138.1:2998-10870 GCA_964422985.1 uncultured Rhodohalobacter sp.
GTCCACTGCAATTTTTTGAATACATCTATCTGCAATACAATCGCGGACAATTCCCGGTCTACCTGGATAATCGCGAGACGGTTGAGGCGGGAATTAGTTTTAGGTTTTAGATCTTTGGAGGTTCGTTGTGATGTTTATTGAAGTCATCTCACTCTATTATTGAGATGTTAGGGTACACAATAGTTCACTTATTTAAATCGACTTTTCGTTCCACTATTTTCTTTTCTTGCAATTCTCTTCTAAAAAAGAAGCCAACTCCTCTTTCTCAAGTTTTCCATTTGCTAAATCGATCATCACCGCATAGAGACTTTTTTTGTCTGCCTGCAATCGATAACCGTTTACATAGAGGAAGGTATAGATAGCTACCAATGCTGTCCTCTTATTTCCATCAAAGAATGGATGATTCTTACAGATATGAAAACCATAGGCGGCAGCCATCTCAAAAACTGTACTGTGGACATAATCTCCTCCAAAACTAGCCTGTGGCTGAGCAAGTGCTGATTCGAGTAATCCCTCATCCCGAACGCCATCTTTGCCACCATAAATTTTTACCTGATCTTGATGAAAAGCCAGAATAGTTTTTTTATCCAGAAACTTGATCATTTTGCCAGCTCTTTCAATACATCTTTATAATCTGTATTGGCCTCGCGGTATGCCTCCGCCCACTCTTCAAACTCAGGATCTACAGGTTTTAGTTCTAAATTTTGACCATTTTTTTCGATGGTTAATGTATCACCACTTTTGAGATGGAGTTCATCAATCAATTGCTTGGGGAGAGTGACTCCCAAACTGTTTCCAATCTTGCGAATTTTTGTTTCCATGGTGTGTTTCTATTTAAATTTATATGTTATAACAATGTTATAATTTGTATTCCAATTATGCAACGCTGGTGTTCGAAAAAATAGTATCTTATATGTAAACTATAGTTAAATAAAAATTCCATTTCCCACCCCTCTTGGTTTTAAACCTCATCTTTCGTTAGTTGCAACATAAACCAAAAAAACGTGCCTGTGAGATGAAAGAGCCACAACAACATCATTCCAAACGGATGTGGTACAAAAATGTAAGAGCACAAAATTTTCTGATTCTTGCTCTTTCATTGGTGGGAATCATGGGCTCGGTTTATGTTTTTAATCTCACATCAAAAATAAGTCTTGAAGAGAAACGCCAGATTGAGTCAGAAGTTTTTTCCAGTTTGGTCGAATACCTCACCCATCACCCGGAAACTAACATCGACTATATCTTTCTTGGAATTTCCGGTTCAGATCCCTCCCAGGAAATTTTTAATAATTTTAAAGACCATGTTCCGGCTGTTGAACCGATCTCTTCATCAAGAATCAGTTTTGGCTTCGCATCACCCGTTGTTCACACATCAGACGCCACCAAACGAGGCATCCAAATCGATCTGAAAATCCTCGATAAAGAACCCAGCGGATATGTAAAGGTGCTTACCTCCCTTTACCAAGATATAGCTACTTCGGGCCGATATGAGTATACATTGGATGAGAAAGAGGATGCCTATCGTGTCATACGTGTTCGACATCCCGAACGCATTGATTTTTGATAAATTCGTTTAGAGAGTAAACATGAGGTTTCACTTATCTCCCATTAGTGGCTGATCCATAAACCACTCGATTATTTATTAAGAAGTCTTAATTATTGCTGTTTTTTTATTAGGTTCACTCCCGGCTGAAAAAGGGCACCAAACATAGAGAAATGAAAATTTACACTCTCCTTCACAAGTTAGGATTGAAAAAATCCTATGTACTAAAATTTCTGTCCATCGCTTTTATTGGGATTCACGTTCCGCTTATTGGTCTGATTATTTTTCTTCTTATTGTACCTGCTCAAACACTCGATATTTATCTCACACTTGGAGTTGTATTAGGGGCTACCCTTCTGGCTACAATTTTAACACTTTATATTTTGAAAGGATTGCTTGCGCCGATGAAACTGGCTGACAAAGCTTTAAAGGAGTACAGATCAAACAGAGAGATTATTTCTGTCCCAACAGAATATCCGGATGAGGCAGGGATGCTCCTCAAAAATATCCATTCTACATTATATGATATTGAAGCATTTGCTGAGGAAAGGGAGAATTTAATTTCGCTTATTACACACGATATCAGAAATCACATTTCGGGAATGTCGGGCATGGCAAATCTGATACAAATGGAAACCAGTAAAGATGATGTTGACGAATATGCCAATCTCATCATTCAAAAGGGTGAAGAGAGTATTAATTTCATCACAGAAACGCTGAACCTGCTTGAAGCAGAAACCTTTCTGCTGGACCAGGAAGATTTTGAAAGAATTCAACTGAAACCCTTTGTATCAAAGCAGGTAGAGAAAACAAAAAGTAGTCATTTAGATAAGAATGTTGATTTTCAAATAGAGATAGAAGATGATGATAAGATAAACGCCCACCCGATATTCTTTTCTCAAATTCTACAGAACCTCATCTCAAACGCAATCAAATTCTCGAATGAGAATGGACATATTCAGATCACAGGAGAAAAGAACAGTGATGATTACAGACTTCAAATTAAAGACGAAGGCGTAGGTTTTGAGCCAGAGAATTCAGAAACTATTTTTGATAAATTCACCAAGGAGAGGCAAACAGGAACAGAAAATGAACCTACTGTTGGACTGGGACTTTACCTTACAAAAATGTTGGTCGAAAAACACGGTGCAAAAATTAAAGCATCCAGTAAAGGTTCAAATCAGGGCGCTGTTTTTACAATTACTATGTAAGCAGTATTTGTAAAAACTAAAATTCGTAATAATTAAGTGTAGCAAATACAAGTATCTGCAATGATTATTACAACAGGAGACTAAATACTTACAGCAATTTTTGCTGATTCACAGGGGAAACAAGAGCGACATATCTGTGGATTGAATTCATAATTCTAATCTAACCTTACTCAAAAAATGACACACTCAAGACACCACGGACGACATAGCTTTGAAGGGAAAAAAGAACTCACTTCAAGAGAAGCTTACAAGCATGAATCTGAAGGTAGATTTGGGAGAATGTTTAAAGATTTATCCCCTCTTTATGTACATCCCGAAATACTTCGGAAAATTGGTAAAAAAGATGGGCCGATGGATGGCAATAGCGGATCTAACCGTACAGATTCAGTTCCATTGGGAATGATTTTTTTCGGACAATTCATTGATCATGACATTACTTTTGATACAAGTTCTAATTTTACAGAGGTGAATGCACCGGAGAAAATTAAAAATGATCGCACGCCATCTCTCGACCTCGATAATATATTCGGTGGCGGCCCGGAACAATCACCCTATCTTTACGAAGACGGCGATGATATTTACGAAAAAAATGGGCGCGGTTTTTATCTCTGGACTGGCAAAACAAATAATAACTATGGTCAAGGCGAAGATGAAGAAAAGCACGACTTGATGAGAAACAGTTCCGGTACGGCTTTAATTGGGGACCCACGAAACGATGAGAATCGCATAATTTCTCAAATGCAGCTGGCTATAATTAGGTTTTACAATGTGGTTTATTACGAAATCAAACAAGAGGAAGAAAAAAAATCTAAAGACAGAAAGTCAGCGAAGAAAATTTATGAAGAAGCTCGACAAATTGTTACCTGGCATTACCAATGGATTGTCGTTAATGAGTTTTTACCTTCTTTATGCGGGCAAAAAATTGTTGATCAAATTTTAGGTGAAGGCAGAAAATGGTATGATCCGAAAAAACCAATGATACCCGTCGAATTTTCAGTTGGAGCTTATAGATTTGGACACTCAATGATCGCCCAAAAAATGCACATTTAAGAAAATGGACCAACACATAGTGTATTTTCTAAAGAGTTTGGGATAGGATTTACTCCGATTGAAAATTTAGATCAGGTTGTTAATTGGAAAGTGCTTTTCGATTTTGGTACTGATTATCAAAAAGCAGAAAAATTGGATACAAAATTAGCTTCTGATCTTCTGGATCTGAAGTTCATAAAATCGGATGATGAAGCTGATCGATCCCTGGCCACCAGAAATTTGAGAAGAGGTCAGAGTTTTCTTCTCCCTTCCGGCGAAAATCTTGCCAGACACATGAAAAAAATCGCAGACGAATACGAGTGGGATTTTAATCCAGAGATAGATCGGGTTGTAAGTAAGATCAATGATATTTGCGATGACCATGGAATAGACCTGTCTGCCGGTATTCCATTATGGTTCTATATTTTAGCTGAAGCTGAAGAGATTGGTCGAACTCATAACAATGATGCTGAACCCGGAGAGGGGCTCGGTCCTGTTGGAGCTAAAATCGTTGCCGAAGTTCTGATAGGCTTGCTAGAGTTGGATAAACGTTCAAATTTGGGAAGTAACAGAGACTGGACACCCAAAGATGACTACATTTCAGGTGATAATTTTACAATGGCTGATTTAATGAGAAAAGCGAAGGAGGCTACAGCAGCAGGATTTTAATTTTCACCTTAAAATGATTCCAAACCCATGGCCGGAAGTTATATACTCCGGCCATTATTATTTCAAATTGATTTTATTCCTGTTTGTACAGATGTTCAAAGTAATTTTTGAACTCTAATTATCAGGGATGAAGAAACTCAGCAAAATAGTTTTGGTCTCGAGTGCCGCTTTCAATGCAGTGCTTGGAATACTTTTTACATTTCTGCCACAAGAAACAGGAAGTTGGATTGGCACAGCCGAACAAACAGGTGCCGATTTAGTGATCACACAGATTCTAGGTTCTGCACTGCTGGGAATTGCCGTTACAAATTACATGAGCCGGGGTGCCGTAATTGGCGGTATTTATGGGAAACCCCTCCTTCTCGGAAATTTGATTTTCCATTTAGCTTCAGGATTGGGACTTATAAAATTTGTTTTCAATTCAGGTGAATGGCTACTCTTCGGAATTCCATCTCTTATATACCTGGTTCTGACTGCCGGGTTTATCAAACTAAATTTTACTTCGGCTATTTAATGACTCAATCAAAATTACAGCCCACTCTGCAAAATTATCTTGTTGAAATCCGACCGCTTACAAAACACGATTTTAACTCTTTATATGAGGTTGCCAAAGATCCAAAAATCTGGGAACAGCATACAGAC
The DNA here is from genome assembly GCA_964422985.1 of uncultured Rhodohalobacter sp. Lineage (GTDB taxonomy): Bacteria > Bacteroidota > Rhodothermia > Balneolales > Balneolaceae > Rhodohalobacter. The sequence goes on from CAYRDO010000138.1 coordinate 8,093, forward strand.
GCCCGTTACAAAAAAGAAGTTTTTAGCCGATTTTTTGATGATTCTCTCAAATCAGGCGGGGCGTTGATTATGATTGATAAAAAATCGGGAGAGGTTATTGGAACTTCCCGATATAATCTTTTGGATGGAACGGATGATGCCATTGAGATCGGGTGGACATTCCTCGCCCGAAAATATTGGGGCGGAACCTATAACAAAGCGATCAAAACACTGCTGATTGAACACGCTTTCAAGTTTTACAGTGATGTACTTTTCTATGTTGATAAGGAGAATTTCCGATCTCAAAAAGCGATGAAAAAAATCGGAGGAGTCCGGTTACCTGATGAGCATAAGTATCATAAGATCAGGAGAGATAATCGGGATCTGACATTTTGCATCAACAAGAAAGAGTGGAAATCAAACATATAGCCATTTCATGGTAGTTTGTAACTTGAATAAAATCAAGTTCTTAGCATGAATTGATGAAAAATCACCATTTTTTTACTACTCTTAAATAATGTCTGCATAACTTATCAAAGGAGACCCAATCATGAAGAATAAACAACCAGGAAATGCTGGCGTTTCTTATGAACTCGAACGACAGTTAAATCAACGAAAAAATGGTGAACCGCTCAGAGTGTTGAGTGAAGATGACTGGACGTTTTGGAAAGAGAATGGATATATCATCATACCCGATGCAGTTCCTGAAAAAAATGTAAAAGCTGCAAGAAATCTTATCTGGGAATTTGAAGAGAAAGATCCGAATGATCCAGAAACCTGGTACCGTCCGCCGCGGCGCGAGATTGAGATGAAAGAGTTAATCAACAGCGGTATGGTTGAACTCTACAATCACCAAGTACTTTGGAATAACCGCCAACACCCAACCGTTTACAACGCCTTTGTGGATATCTGGGGAACTGAAAAATTGTGGGTGTCCATTGATCGGGTCAATTTGAATTTTCCGGTTAGAGAAGAGTACGAATTTAAAGGATTTATTCACTGGGATATTAATACATCGAAAAACCCAAGACCGGTAAATGTGCAGGGAGTTTTGGCTCTTTCTGATACAGACGATAAAACCGGCGGCTTTCAATGCATCCCGGAATTGTATCGAAATTTTGATGAGTGGGTAAAAAATCAACCCCAAGACAGGAACCCTTTTCAGCCGGATACATCCGGATTTGAAATCACAAAAGTGAATATGAAGGCCGGTGACTTGTTAATTTTCAATAGCATGCTACCACATGGAATTCGGCCCAATCATTCAGATCGACCTCGAATTGCCCAATATCTTTCCATGACGCCCGCTGAGGAAGAAAATGAAGATCTTAGAAAATGGCGCATTAAATCGTGGCGAGATCGCATTGCGCCGGAAGGATATGCATTTCCGGGAGATCCCAGAAAATGGGAGCAGAAACATGCTGAAACAGCTGAATTGACAGATCTTGGAAAGAAGCTGCTGGGATTGAAGGATTGGTGAGGGATTACGTCATGATAATTAAAACATTCTGCGTTTCTCAGTCCCCATAGCGGTTAATTTAACCGTAGGCTTCGCAGAGATACGTTGAGAAAATACACCTCCCGCGTATTCAATTTACATCCTCTCCCACTCCTCAATCTCCAAATACTGAGTTTCCCCGTCTTCCGTTTGGAATACCAATCGATCCGACATTTCAACCCGTTCGGACGTCTCACTCATTACGGCAGAAGTTCTGATAATTCGAGCCTCAAATGTTAAAACGGTCTCCGTGCTGTCAGCTATTTCAACCGGAAACGATCTCATTTTTCGATAGATGATGTGTTGTGGCTCGGCTCCCTCCGGCCAGCTTGCAACAACCAATTTCAGATCCGTTCCCCTCTCGCGTACATCCGATTGTACAGGCGGGGCTTCGCTCCAGTGTTGATAGGAAGCTTCGAGGACCTCAATGTCGTAATCAGCCATAAGTTTCTCCTTTGAAGAACATGCAACCAACAGCAGAAAAAATGATACAATCGTAATAAATGTTGTTTTCATAAGTTTTACTTTTATGTGACAAATAATCTACACGTACCAACGCCCGATTTGTAATTTGATTTTAGAATTATTTATGAAAAAAGTCACCCGCCTTTCGTTATTCCTCATTTTGCCAGTTCTGTTTTGGGGCTGCAAAGACAACTCCACAGGCAGTAGTCAGGGAGATCTCACATCAGCAAATTCGCAGAAAAACTTTGTCTGGAACGCCATGAACTACTGGTATTACTGGCAAGAGCAAGTGCCGAAACTGAGCGACAATAAGGATTTTTTTAATAGTGATCAGGATTTCCAAAATTATTTGATTGATTTTAATGATGCCGAAGCTGTGTTCGAAGACTTACTCTTCAATGACTCTAATTTTGACGCTCCTGTACTTGCGCAGTTTGGAGAGGACGACTTCTCATTCTTTATAGATGATTACGAAGTATTTCTGCAATCCCGGCAGGGAATCTCACAGGGTTTTGGATTTGAATATGGTCTCGTTCGATTTAGTGAAAATAGTAATGATCTGTTCGCCTATGTTCAATATGTTCTCGATGATACACCAGCCGACAATGCAGGCCTGATGAGAGGTGATATTTTTACTGGTATCAACGGGACTCAAATGACCGTGAATAATTTCCAATCACTTTTGTCGAATGCTACTTTCGAGCTCACAATGGCTGAATCCATTAATGGAGAGATTACGGAAACAGGTGAAACCGTAGCGGTTAACTCTACAGAGATCACTGAAGACCCAATCTATCTCTCCAAAGTGATTGATACCGGCTCTGCCAAAGTTGGCT
>CAYRDO010000139.1:0-5475 GCA_964422985.1 uncultured Rhodohalobacter sp.
GTTTTGCAAAGTCTTTTGAAAGCAGCAGTACCACATTGGTGACAGATGCTCCCAAAACTTTTCGAACGCCGATCTCTTTGGTCCGCTGAAACGCCATGAAAGCTGCAAGGCCAAACAAACCCACGCAGGCAATTACAATTGCGACAATGGCAAAAACTCCAAAAATATTTCCGGCTGTCTGTTCCGCTTCGTACTGGGCAGTCAAGTCATTATTCAGAAATGAATATGAAAAGAGTGTACCCGGGGCGAATTCATCCCAGATATTTTCGACCTGTGCAATGGTTTCCTGAATATTCTGAGATGTAAATCGAATCGGCAATAGATTTTGAAATCCCTGAGGTCCCTCAGTACTAACAATTGCCAGCGGAGTAATCGGTGCCCGAAGTGACTCAAAATTAAAATCCTCAACCACTCCAACGACAGTAAAAGGAACAGCAATAGTTTCATTATTAATATTCACATTGCTTTGCAGTGTTAGCCCAATTGGATTATCTATTCCTAAAGATTGAACGGCCGTTTCATTCAACATAATTGCAAGCGAATCGTTATAATTTTCCGAAAATGCCCGTCCTTCCAGAATATTCATATCCATAGTTTCGAAGAAGTGATCGTCAGCGGCAAATCCTTTTGTGGTGAGCACGTCTGATCCACCTTGCTGCTGAAACTGAATTCCGAAATAAACACCGCCCGGTAGTGTACTCGCACCGGCAACTTCTACCACTCCCGGAATTCGGCGAAGTTCGTCTTTGAATGACTCAAGTTGTTCCACGTTGTTCGCACGATCAATCACCAGTACATTTTCTTCATTAAAACCAAGCCGGGCATTTTGGATGTAATCCATCTGGTTAAAAACAACCAGGGTCCCGGAAATAAGAATAATTGAGATGGCAAACTGAAAGACAACCAACCCATTTCTCAGCCACAATCCTCGGCTCTTTGAACGAAGTTTACCTTTCAATACCTCTACAGGTTGAAGCGATGAGATGTAAAACGCGGGGTAGAGTCCGGCCAGTAAACCGACTAAAAGTGCAAATCCCAAAAGGATGAATGGGGTCCAGCCGGTTGTAAACAGCTCGGTAGAAAGTTGCTTTCCGGCGAGATTGTTAAAAACGGGTAACACAATTTGAATGATTCCGACCGCGATCACCAAACTGACCAAGCTGATAAACGCGGATTCAGACAGAAATTGACGGATAAGTTGGGACCTATCAGAGCCCATCACTTTTCTGATGCCGACTTCACGGGCACGATCAGCCGATCGAGCCGTTGCAAGATTTACGAAATTAATTCCGGCTATCACTAAAATAAACAGTGCAATAGATGACAAAATATAGACATACGTGATGCTGCCATTCGGCTTGATCTCACTCTCGAGATTAGAATGCAGGTGAATATCTCCAATTGATTGCAAGAAATAGTTATATCCGTTTCCGGCGGCGGTATACTGATCATAAGAAAGTCCAAGCTGACGCTCAATCTGGCCCGAAGCATATTGTTCTACAAGACCGGGAATCTTAGCTTCCACCTGTTCCATGGTAGCACCATCCACCAATTCCAGGTAGGTATACGAAGAAAAACTGATGTAATTAGGCTGTTGAATAAATCCGAGATTTGTGGTTGATGCAAGGAAATCGAACTTCATATGAGAGTTTTCTGGAATATCCTGCATCACTCCCGCTATCTCATTATCCTGGTCATTGATCTGAATTGTTTTCCCCACCGGGTTCTCTTCGCCAAAATATTTCTCTGCAGTTGACTCGGTCAGGATCACTGTATTTGGATTTCGAAGAGCGGCATCTGCATCTCCCTGGAGAATTTCATATTGGAAAAGATCAAAGAAGTTGGAATCAGCAAAGAAAATATATCTCTCCTCAAACATTTGGTCTTCATACTCTACGATATTTGTAAAGTTGGGGAAACCTAAAAGCCGGGTTGACTGCCTCACTTCCGGAAGATCACTTTCAAAAACCTCCGAAAACCCACTCGGTATGATGGCGTAATTATTTACATGATCCGGGTAGATTCGCTCCAATGCCACGCGATAGATTTGATCTCCATTTTCATGAAAATTATCATATGAAAGTTCATCCTGTACATGAAAAAGAATCAGCACACAACAGGCCATTCCCACCGAAAGCCCCATGATATTGATAATGGAATACACCTTGTTTTTCAAAAGGCTTCGAAATGCAATTTTTAAGTAGTTTTTTAGCATGATTTTTTTAGCTTTCAGCTCTCAGACTTTAGCTATTAGCGTCTCCCTCCGAAGGCTGATGGCTTACTGCTGACAGCTCATTATTTATTCTCTCCTTAAACTTTCGGCAGGATTTAAGAGTGCTGCCTTGAATGCCTGGGCAACTACCGTAATGAGCGCGATCAAAAAAGCGGAAATCCCACCAATCAGGAATACACTCGTTCGCAGATCCACACGGTATGCAAAATCCTGAATCCAATTACTCATCAATATCCAGGCGATCGGAATGGCGACAAAAAATCCGGCGATGACCAAAAGTATGTAATTCCTGGAAACCAAAAGTATAATTTCGAAAATGGATGCACCCAGTACTTTTCGGATTCCGATCTCCTGCGTTCGCTGTTTTACCATGAGCGAAGCCAGACCAAGCAATCCCAAAGCAGCAATGATAATGGCAAGCATGGAGAAAGCACCGGCAACGGTTACCAGCCGATCCTGTGTTTCATACATCTGTTCAAACTGCTGATCCACAAAGAAATAGTTGATGGGCATTTCAGCATCTACAATGTTTTCCCATTCGGATTCGATGCTTGCCAGAGTTCCAGGCAGATCATTCTCGGCAATTCGCACTGAAATTACACTGAGTGAACCGCTATCACCCGGACGATAAAAGTGCAGAATTGGTGACACTTCATTTTGGAGCGATTGATAGTTATAGTTTTCAATCACGCCAATCACATTCATCTTTTCGCTGCCGCTGCTCCCTAACCCAATGGTTTTTCCGACTGCTGTTTCCCATCCAAAATCCTCCATCGTGGCCTTATTGATGATTACTCCACTCTCCATATCGGTGTCTGAACCTTCTCTGAATGTTCGTCCCTCCACAAGATCGATATCATAAAGGTTGAAGAATTCGTGATCCACAAGAGTCCACCGCATTCGAAGCGGACTTTCATCGATCCATCCTTCCGGTCTTGCAAACAGGAATGAATTGAAACTGAACTGCTGACCGGGCATCGCTCGGGATGATGCTACAGAAATCACATTACGATGATTTCGAATCTCGTCCTTAAAAGTGTTCAGCCGAATGGCTGCTTGTTCTTCATCTTCAAAATCCCCGGCACTTCGTTCGATTGCTATAATATTCTCTTTTTCTAATCCCAGATCTGCATTTTTCATGAATTGCACCTGGTCGCGAATAATTAAAGTGCTGATAATGATGACAATGGTTACAGCAAACTGGGTGGTAACAAGAATTCTGCGAAGTGTAAATCCACCTGGCTTCTTACTGAACTGACCCCGTAGTACTTCTGATGATGAAAATTTGGATAAAAAGAATGCCGGGTAACTTCCGGAAATTAATCCCAACAAAATGCCTCCGGCAGCAAGTATCAAAAGTGCCTGAACGTTTTCAAGAATGTTCAGCGAGAGCTGTAAATCATACAAATTGTTAAAGGCAGGAAGTAACAGCTCGGCAATACAAACCCCCACTAAAAGAGCTACGAATACAATCAGAACGGATTCGCTTAAGAACTGTAAAATCAATTGACTGCGCTGTCCGCCCAGTGCTTTTCTCATTCCCACTTCGCGGACTCTTTCGAGCGATCGAGCCGTTGCCATATTCATAAAATTGATGCAGGCAATAAGAATAATGGCGATTGCAATCCCGAGAAGAATGTAGGAGTACTTATCGCTGTCATTGAACCGATTGTACATTTCGGTAAGCGGAAGCAGCTTGAAATTGGTTCGCCCGGATGTTTCAGCATCCCAAATTGTGGTTATCAGTTCAGGAAATTGAGCTTCCAGTTCTGCCGGATTGCTGCCCTCTTCCAGTTGAATGTAGGTTTCCAGGAATGAGCTTCCCCAGTTTTCCTTGATATCCTCATATCCACCTGCACTTTCAAGTTGAATGGCCATATCGATCTGAATGGAGGAGTTTTGAGGAACTTCTTCCAATACTCCAGTTACCACATAATCGCGTTCATAGGCCAATCGAAAAACTTTACCAACCGGATTCTCATTCCCAAAATATTTCTCTGCAATATCTTGGGATATCACGATCGACTGAAGCGAAGGAAACGGATCCTCAGTATTGTTTTTCAACGGAAATGAAAACATCTCGAATAATTCAGGATCGGTATAAAGAACTTCTTCCTGGAATTTTTTCTCCTCTGCTCCCATCCAAACATCCTGGGTGAATGTTCTCGCAGCTCGCTCCACATTTGGATAGGTTTGCTCAAGCTCCATTTTCAGCGGCACCCAGGTATCGTAGGTATCCTGAGTTCCTGTCGGGGTAATCCGCTCTTTGTACACCATGTAGATTTCTTCGGAATTGTCGTGAAATGCATCGTATGTCAGTTGATTGATCGCATAGAGAGTAATCAGAATCGCTGCAGCAATTCCAATTCCCAATCCCCCGATGTTGATCAGCGAATACCCTTTCCGTTTCCAGATATTTCTGAATGCAATTTTGATGTAGTTTTTTAGCATGGTTTTTTTCAGTTATCAATTAGCAATAAACAGTTAACAGAGTTTCATGGTTATTGATAACTGTTTACTGACACACTGAGATTATTCACTTCTCAAACTATTTATCGGGTTTATTAAAGCAGCTTTTATGGATTGCCAGCTAACGGTCAGAATAGCAATCGCCAGAGCTGCTCCTCCTGCAATTCCAAAAATTTCCAGACCAATATCAATTCGGTACGCAAATCCATTCAGCCATTGGTGCATCAAATACCAGGCGACGGGAGCTGCAATTACAAATCCGCTCATCACCAACAGCAGGAAATCGCGGCTTAAAAGTGTAACGACACTGTACACGGTAGCGCCCAAAACTTTTCGGATGCCAATCTCTTTCTGTCGGCGTTCGGCTGTAAACGCAGCCAGTCCAAATAATCCCAGACAAGAAATGAGAATAGCAATAATCGCGAAATATTCTGAGAGAGTTGCAACCCGTTCTTCCGCGTTATAGAGCGACTCATAGGCCCGGTCTAAAAAGTTGTAGGTAAATGTGAACCCTGGATTAAATTCCTGATAAAAATCCTCCAGTTGCCCAATGGTTTCCTGCTCCATTCCGGGAGCAATTTTAGTATATACTTTCTGGGTTTGCTCCGGCCTCAAAAGAAAGAAAAGCGGATCTACATTGGTATGAAGTGATTCAAAATGAAAATTCTCTACGACCCCAATAATCTGTAAATCTTCTCCATGCAATTGAACTATTTTTCCTACTGGATTTTCGAGCCCCATCGCATCAATTGCAGATTCATTAAAAATGATTT
>CAYRDO010000139.1:5485-10730 GCA_964422985.1 uncultured Rhodohalobacter sp.
TTTCGACTCTTCGGCATTAAATTCCCTGGAAAAACTTCGTCCCACCGCCATCTTTATGTCCATCATTTCAAGAAAACCGTAGTTTACAAAACGGCGCGCAAATGGAAATTCTGTTTCGGGTGATTTTCCTTCCCACTGGACATCATTCACCGTATTTCCTCCGCCTAATACTCCACGCTCACTGATTGTAGAGGCCGCCGTGATTCCCGGAATATTTTCGATCTGGGATAAAAAGGTTTCCAGATTTTCTGCTACTCGGCCTTCTACATTAAAAAAGACGACATGTTCTTTTTCATATCCAAGATTTTTGGACTGAACAAATGATGTTTGTTTATATACTACGAGCACCGCTATAATCAGAACAATGGAAACGGCGAATTGAAATACCACCAATCCTTTTCGAGCCCACATTTCGCCCGTTGACCGTTCAAGTTTACCTTTGAGTACGGATATCGGTTTGAAACCGGATAGATATAGCGCCGGATAACTACCAGCAATGAGGCCTGTAATCAATGTTACCCCGCCCAGCGAAAGTAGCAATGTACTGTTTAATGAAAGCGATAGTTGCTTTCCGGTGATAGTATTGAATTGCGGTAGAAAGATCTCTACGATTACGACAGACAAAATCATCGACATTGTGACCATCAGCAAGGACTCACCCAAATATTGAAAAATGAGAGAACCTCGATTTGCACCGATCGCTTTTTTCACGCCAACTTCCTTCATGCGCCGGGAAGCCTTCGCCGTCGACAAATTCATAAAGTTGATACAGGCAATAAATATGATAAAAATGGCTACGATGGAGAAAAGCCGAACATATTCAATGCGTCCGCCGGCCTGAACGCCGTTTTCATAATTGCCATAGAGATAAGCGTCTGAATATTGCCTTACGAACAGAGTTCGCTTTTCTGCATTCTCTATTTTGGTACTGATATAATTTTTTATTTTCTGATCGAATTGCTCCGTATCGGCCCCTTCTTGTAAAAGCACAAAGGTCTCGGGACCGGAATTTCCCCATCCAATTAATCCGGGGTATTGATTTATCAAAATTTCATAAGGCAATACAAAATCGAACTGATCAGATGAGTTGGACGGCGGATCTTCAAAAACACCTGAAACCAAAAATTGCTCTGATTGCTGATACTCAATTGCTTTTCCAACGGCATTTTCTGCGGAACCGAATAAATTTTCAGCAAGTGTTTCGGAAAGCACAATGGAATTTATATCAGACAGAACCTGGTTTTTATCTCCCTGAATCAGGTTATAGGTGAAAATCTCAAAGAAATCCTCACCTACATATTTTCCGTTGGCTTTGATACTATTATCATCATCAACAGAAAGAGTTGTGCCGGCAAACCAATCCGTTGGAGTTACGGTTGCTGCCAGCTCCACCTCGGGCATCTCACTTTCAAGGCTTTCAGCTAACAACCCCGGCGTAGAACTCGTCACCCGAATATTTCCGGTATGCTGCTGATGTTCCATCACCTGGTAAAGCTGGGCATCATTCTCATGAAACGAATCGACGCTCAATTCATCATTCACCCAGAGAAAAATCAAGAGTGCACATGCAAGTCCCGTCGAGAGACCAACAAGGTTGATAAAGAACGAACTTTTAAACCGGATAAAGTTTCGATATATAAGTTTTAATGTGTGTTTTAGCATGTTTTTTTGTGTTGTAGTCAGTGATTTACAGTAGCAGTCTGACCGCTTGGAGCGGTCTGACGGCTGAAACCTGACAGCTCGTTATTATTCACTCCTTAAACTGTTTACGGGATTCATTAAAGCTGCTTTTATAGATTGCCAGCTTATGGTTAGCACTGCAATAACAACGGCTGCGAATCCGGCCAGTAAAAATACACTTAGACCGATCTCAATTCGGTAGGCAAAATTTTGCAGCCATTGGCTCATCACATACCATGCAATCGGTATGGCGAACAAGAATCCAACAAGTACGAGTATGACAAAATCCTTACTCATTAAAGCTACAATATTGGCAATGCTTGCACCCAAAACTTTACGAACCCCGATCTCTTTCGTACGTTGTTCAGCCGTGAATGCAGCCAGTCCAAAAAGTCCCAGACATGCTATCGTAATGGCTAACCCTGCAAATATGTTGAAGAGACTGGCAAACCGCTGATCGTTCTGATATTGCAGGTCAAACACCTCATCCACAAATGAATATTGAAATGGATTACCGGGAAAAAGTTGTTTGTAGGATTCTTCAATTGAGGAGATGGTTTGAGGGAGCAATTCCGTATCTACTTTAATGGAGATATATTGCAATCCTTCCGAGAGGATAAAAAAACTGTTTGCCCGCTCTTCATGGGCCGAAGACCAATTAAAGTCTTTGAATACACCTACAATCCGACCAGTCAGGGCTTCTTTCCCCAAAGCCTCCTCTACCGTATCAAAACCGATCGCGTGGATGGCTGTTTCGGTTGCAATCAGGGGTCGGGGCTCATCATCAGGTGTTGGAAGTGTGATATTCCGGAATCCGTCACCGGCTATCAATTCAAGTCCGTAAAGATCTGCAAAATTGCTGTCAACATGAGTTCCTGCTGCAGAGATTCTGGCATCCGGGTCGGTTTCATGACCTACAAGAGTTTTGAAACCATATCCCTTGCCGGGAACTGAACTCGATGTGGATGTCTGCCGAACTGCCGGAATTCTTGTAACCTCCTGCCTGAAGGTTTCAACAGCCATTGCCCGGTCCGTATTTTCCGGCAAAACTCTTGGGGTTGGTACAGTGATAATTTGGTCGATGTTGATACCTAAATCCATCGTGCGCATATAGTCGAGCTGACTGTAGACAATAGCCGTACCTGCCAGCAGAGCAACGGCAGTTGTAAACTGGAAGACAACAAGCACCCGTCTCAACCATAATCCTGTGGCGAAAGAGGTTCCTGTTTTTCCTTTTAATACCCGGGTTGGTTGGAATGATGAGAGAACAAAAGCCGGATATAATCCTGCAAGAAATGTTACCAAACCAAACAAGCCTGAAAAGGTTATCCAAAAGTCCATTTCTGACCACTGAGCATTTGTCAGATGTGTTCCGGCTACGGCATTCACCAATGGCAAAATCAATTCGGCCAAAAAGAATGAAAGAGCACTTGCAAAAAGAATGGTTACAGCCGATTCAAAAAGAAATTGAACCGCAAGCTGTTGTTTCTGAGCTCCTATCGCTTTTCGAACCCCAACCTCCCGGGCTCGTTTTAATGCCCTGGCGGTGGTCAGGTTGATGTAATTGATAAGAGCGATCAGAAGCGTAATGACACCAATGATCATAAAAAAGTAGACGGTTCGATAGCTACCCATCACAGCTTTTGGTGCAATAACCTCATCATTCAGATGAATATCTGCCAAAGATTGCATATCTACGACGGTATCAATCTCATCATCCTCAAATACTTCCCTCATATTTTTTTGCAATACACCGGTAAATTTCTGCTCAGCTTCGCGGGGATCTGCATCCGGACGGAGCTTGACGTAGGTGATAAAATTCATCCAGTTCCAGGCTGCATTTGACTGTTGGTAACTTCTTTGAAGCAGATCAGCCATCGGAAGCAGGATATCGAACTGAAGGTGTGAGTTTGCCGGGACATCTTTGAAAATTCCGTCAACACGGTACGTTCCATCCACCCATCCGGTTATTTCAAGAGTCTTCCCGATAGGGTTTTCCTCCCCAAAATATTTTTCTGCGGCCGTTTGGGATAATAAAACCGTACCGGGCTCTGAAAGGGCATTTTCCCGATCACCGGAAACAATTGGATAACTAAACATTCGGGTAAAAGAAGAATCGGCGTAATAAACATTTTCTTCTTCAAAGGTTCTATCCGGTTGAAGCGGGTTTGATACGATCGCATTATCATATTCGGGATGAAGCCGCGTAAAACGCTCCACTTCAGGGACTTCATTCAGCAAAGCCGGACCCAATGCATACCCTGACATTGGGAGCGGACTCTCTCCGGGAACCGTCACCTGGTTTATGCGATAGAGATTGTCTTTTTCTTCATTGAAATCATCGAAACTGTATTCGAAAGCGATATACTGAAAGATGAACAGGCAACAGACGATGCCAATTGTAAGCCCGCCAATATTGATAAACGAATACGCAGGATTTTTTCGAAGATTCCGCAGTGCAATTTTTAAGTAGTTTTTTAGCATGGTTTTTAGCTTTTAGCTGTCAGCTATCAGCTCACTGGAGGCTGACGGCTGATTGCTGATAGCTTGTTAATCATTCACTTCTCAAACTGTTTACCGGATTTACCAGTGCCGCTTTGATGGATTGATAACTGACCGTCAACCAGGCAATTACCAGCGCTGTCAGTCCTGTCATCAAGATCATTCCGAATCCGATATCGATCCTGTAGGCAAAATTTTCGAGCCAGCCAGACATGAAATACCAGGCAATGGGAACAGCAATCACAAAGGCAAGCCCTACAAGTTTAGTAAACTCTTTGTTAACCAGTAAAACGATACTTGATGACTTAGCACCCAACACTTTACGCACTCCTATCTCTTTCGTCCGGCGTACAATCATCAGTGATGCCAGCCCGAATAAACCGAGACAGGCTATAATAATTGCAAATCCGGCACCCGCTGTTACAATGCTTCCGAGGCGCTGCTCTTTTCGGTATTGAGCATCCAGGGCCTGGTCTACAAATGTAAAATCGAACGGGGTACCAGGCGCAACTTCATCCCAAGCATTTTTGATCTCTGTCATCGTCTCACTGAGATTATCTGTATTCAGTTTGAGGGAATATCGCGGAACCGGAAAGTTCATCTGTATGAAGTTGACACCGCTTAATAGAATATTGGAATTCATAGCCAGAGCAAGAGGTTCAACCGGCGTATGCAACGACTCAAAATTGAAATTTTCAACAACACCGATTATCTCATGATCCTCAAAATCCACTCCAGGCAGTTGTTGCCCAATAGGATTTTCCCAACCATAGGCTTCCGCCATCGCCTGATTTATAATGATCGCCCGTCGTGAATCTGACGGATATTCTTCAGAAAAATTCCTGCCTTTGATCATTTTAATGCCCAGCGCAGGCAAAAAATCTGTATCCACAACATTTGCGTGAAAGCTACGCTGTTGACCCTCCTCATCTTCGAAACCAAGGTTTGCCCATCCGGCGGTCTGCACAGGTGTAAAGAAGGAAACGGCGAAACCTTCTACGTCGGAACTGGTACGCAACTTACTTTCCAATAACTCTTTTCTCTTGATTCCCTCTTGCATGAA
>CAYRDO010000140.1:0-10645 GCA_964422985.1 uncultured Rhodohalobacter sp.
TTTCGTACGGGATCGTCCAGGACGGCCTCGAGCAGCCCTGCCAGCACACGCCCGGAATTGGGAATTTTTCCAGTGCTACTTTTCCGCCATTTTCTAAAATCGTCTCCGCTGTTTCGTCAAAATCATCAACTTCAAATGAGCAGACATACGCATTGGTGCCGCATTCCGGTGGTGGAGTTTCTGAGGGACGTTTCAGCATACCTCCGGCTGTTCCACCCGTCTCAATTCTCAGATATTCAACAGGTGCATGCGGGTTTTCTGAGAATGTCCAGCCAAAGATTTCACTATAAAAATTGGATGCTCGTTGAAGATTGTCAGCTTGAATTTCGAAATAGATGTGTGCCATTGTTTTACTGATTACTGGTTTATCCTTGTGGCATTTTGCTCATATCCATGTACAGTGCGTTCCAGCGATGTCCGTCTAAATCGGTAAATGCACAGCCGTACATCCAGCCCTGAATTTCTGCGGGCTCACTGAAAACCGATCCGCCGGCACTGTCTACTTTCTTCGCAACTTCATCGACTTCCTCACGGTTTTCTGCATCAAAAGAGATTAGAACTTCACAGGATTGCTTTGTGTCCGTAATTTCATGTTGTGCAGCATTTTTAAATGTGCTTTCATTAATTAGCATTACCGGCACTTTTTTTTCGCCAACTTCCATCGCGATCATGTTTTCAATTTCCCGATCTTTAAATGAAAATCCGATTTGGGTGAAAAACTCCTTCGACTTTTTCAAGTCTTTTACCGGCAGGTTAAGCCATAATTCTTTCGTCATAATTCAATGATTTAGGTTTAGTAGTCATGTTTTCTTCTTCTGATTTTCTTGCACCTTGAACTTTACGATCTCTTCGATCAAATCGAACGGTATCGGTTTATTTTTCGGAAATTTGATCGTTCCTTTTGATGTTTCGTAAGCAGTTAATTTCTCACGAAAGGCTTCGACGGCAGAGGGCGTTGGAAATAAACTGTAATGGCGACTGAATGCTGCAAAGTGCACCAATATGCAGTTCTACCGAAACGTTGGCATTTGATAACTAATGACTTCTTTTGCCTCTGGAGCAGCTTTCTGAATTGTTTTCCGAATTTTCTGCAGGACTCTCTGATCTTCTTCAGGAAGTGTCTCGATATATTCATCAATCGTCTTGTAATCTGTCTTTTCCATTGGATCTGAGTTCCTCCGTTATTTCCAGTTCACTCCTTGCACTTTACTTTCCCAATCGCGGTATTGGGTGATTTTCGTAATGAGTTCGATCGGAAGCGGCTCATCATATGGAAATTGCACAGACCCTGATCCGGTTGTAAAGTCCGCCAGTTCATTTTCAAATTCCTGGAGAGAACTCGGTGTGGAATAAAACCCGATATGATTTTTGAATCCGCCGAACATCACTAAAATTCGTTCATCTACAAATGCAGGTCGACTCCATTTCAATTCTTCGCGTGCATCAGGAATCGCTTTATGAATGGTTTGACGAACGATTTCCAGTTTAGGCTTTACATCTTCAGGAAAGGTTCTGATGTAATCGTCAATGGTTTTAAAATCAGATTTTCCCATTTTCTTTATGATTTGGGAGATTCGTGTTCTTTGTTACAAATTACAGCAGATCCGTGCAGATAAATGCTCAGTATCCACATCGTTATTTGTTAAAAACTCCAAACCAATAATACTTATCAGTCAACGATTCGAAAGATTTCTCTTCGGCCTGTAAGATACATTTCTGTATACTTCGACATCTGCTCGGCAACATCAGCATCCATTTTTTGCTCCTGTTGACCTGATCGATATTCTTCCATCTCTTTTTCGAATTCCGTCAGATTTTCTGCTTGCATCTCAACCACAACCGTATTGTAGTTTCCCACATAATCCGTCATAACCCGAACATTTTGTCCATCCGAAAATGCTTTCTTGAATAATTTGGCAAGCTTCGATGCTTGTCCGGGTTTGGCGGTAAAAACTTCGCGTATGATAAACATGGCCGTATTCTCCTTTGATTTAATACATTTAAAGTTTACAACAAGACAGCGTTATAATTATAGCTAGAGAGTCACAGATTTTGTGTTCTTCGAGTCCAAAAAAATTTGGTTTATTTTAGCGAAGGAGACTCAGCAAGCTTTTTGAGCTTTTGTAAAGCTTTTGGCCACATATCTTCGAACATCTCTGCGTACTCCTCATTCGAATCCAGGTCCACAAGCACCTCGGTTGTACCGTTATTTTCTTTGAATGTGTAATTTTCAAGAGCTCCGGCCCATTTTTTCACGTCATCACTCGAGGTGTCTTCCTTACCGTTTTGAACCATACCGAGATGTTCGATGGAAACATATTCATACTTCCTGTTTTCTTTGATCCGGCTTACCATGCCTCCCATCTTTCCGGATTCATCTGGAGCAATAAAAAGTATCTTACTTCCCTCATTCCAATCACCCTTGTAATGAGAACCGGCCATAAAAACATCGGTCCATTTCTTGTAAGATTCTTTACCAAGCATTGCATTCCAAACTTTCTCTTTTGGAGCATTAATTTTGATTGAAAAATGTAGTTTTTCCATATATCCTCACTTTGTTTTTAAGGTGTTATCAAGTTTTTTATCACTTCCCTCATACGCTTTTTTTAGAGCAGCGATATCAAGTTTTTTCATTTGTAGTAAAGCTTCCATCATTCGCTCACTTTTTTCCGTGGCCGGACCGCTCACCAGATCCTCAATTATGGTTGGAACAATCTGCCAGGAGAGTCCATACTTGTCTTTTAGCCACCCACACTGTTCAGATTTTGGATCGGCAGAAAGTTTTTCCCAGTAATAATCGACCTCTTCTTGAGTTTCACAATTTATGACGAGTGAGATCGCTTCATTAAATTTGAAATGCGGACCACCGTTCAGTGCCTGGAATCTGCGTCCGTTCAGCTCAAAATCTACTGTTAAAACAGTTCCCGTCTTTTGTCCGTGAATATCATAACCTGCTTCGCCATAGTAACTGGTTCTCAGGATTTTTGAATCATTGAAGACAGAAGTGTAAAAATTGGCTGCTTCTTCGGCTTGATGATCAAACCATAAGCATGTGGAAATATTGACAGACGTGTTCATGGTGGTCCGTTTTAGGTTGAGTGGAAGAGCTAAAATTGAATATAAGCGGTTGTCTTTTCATTTCAATCACCCAACGTTTTTTTGTTTTTCATGGGATCCTGAGACGAATTTTTTTGTCGTCGTTTCTTCAAAGAATAAGCAGCAAATCCTCCGGCTGACGTAACACCGGCTGTCATAAGGGCTGCAATGGTTAAACATGCGGGACACATATCAAATAGATTTATGGTTTTGATTAGTAACAGAATTTAGGCGAACCGTGTCAACGACCCGTTTTACGCTTATCCGTACGTCGGTTTTTGAGGCCATCCTTCAGGTGAATCTTCCCACTCTTCCTGGCGGCCATAAGGCGTTAAATCAAGATAATTATAGTGAGTGGCAACAGATTCAAGTCCGCGGGTATAGGCTGAATAAGTATGAAAAACATCTGTACCGTGACGCAGGAAAACACTCTTTGCGGGAAGGTCACCTTCGTATTCATTCAACCACTCTTTTGTACCGGCATTTTCGTAATTATAACTATAGTTTTTTCCCTTTTTGAGAGTTGCCTGAAAGTCGTAATTAAAATTATCTCCCACCGATGAGAAGAATGGGAAATCCCATCCCTTTTTCTGCTTCTCTTCTTTAATTCTGGAAAAAGGTGCACGTGCTACAGCCACCACCGTCAGGTCATGCTGATGCATCTCATCAAAAAACCGTTTGCTGTAATTCTGATCGGCTTCCGTGGAACAACCATGGCAAAAAATATCAGGTTCATCAAAATACATGAAGTGGTGCACTATCAATTGGCGACGACCTTCAAAAAGATCGAGTAAACTGACTTTCCCCTCGGGGCCTTCGAATTCATACTCTTTCTCAATTTTTACCATCGGCAATCGTCGCCGCTCGGCATTCAATTGATCCCGTTGGTGTGTAAGTTCTTTCTCTTTTTCAAGAAGTATTTTCCGTTGAGCCAACCATTCTTGCCGGCTCACAATTCGTGGTATTGCTATCTCTTTCGTTTTCATCATTCTTCCCTTTTTAAAATTAGATGTGTTGCCAGTTCTGTGGTTACATGTTCAGTGCACCTATAGCCCAGGTCTACCAAATCAATTTCAGAGAAAAGTCTTTCACCATTTCCTAAAAGAACAGGTGATACAGCAAGGTGCAACTCGTCTATCAATTTGGCATTAAGATATTGTTTTATGGTTTGGACGCCGCCGCCTACTCGTACATCTCTGCCATTTGCCGCTTCAAAAGCCTGGTCAAGAGCTGTGTGAATACCGTCGGTTACAAAATAGAAAATCGTTCCGCCTTCCATCTCAACCGGATCGCGTTTATGATGAGTTAACACATAAACCGGAACATGGTAAGGAGGATTTTCACCCCACCAGCCTTTCCACTTGTCATCCGGCCAGGGGCCACGAATAGGGCCAAACATATTTCGGCCCATAATCCACGCTCCGATGTTATCAAATCCCCGAGAAGCAAAGTCATTGTCAACACCTGTAGTGCCATCCCCATTTCCCATTTGTTGAAATGTTTGGGTGGGTAATAACCACTTGTGCAGATCTTCACCACCTGCTCCTAATGGATTATCAAGACTTTGATTTGAACCTGCTCCAAATCCATCGATAGATATCGAAAAGCTTTCAACTCGCAATTTTTGCATTTTTATTTACCTTATAAATTGCAATTCATTACAGTTTAACCGGGGTAATATACCATCCAATGGATGCCGAACTTATCAACAAACATTCCAAACTTTTTGGCCCATTCAGTGCTCATCAGGGGCATGGTTATATTTCCGCCGTCAGACAATTTTTCAAAAAGTGTTTCTGCTTCCTCCTCATTTTCGGTTTCAAGCTGGATAGCAACATTATTCCCGGCATCAACGGACTGACCAGAAGATTCGATCATATCTGATCCAAACAGTGTGGTTCCGCCGCCAATCTGCAACCCCACATTTGCGACTTTATTTAAATCCTGGCCGGAAGCTCCCATATTATCTTCCAGGTCTTTGTAGCGATCAATTTGAAGCTCACCGCCAAACACGGATTGATAGAATTCAAAAACCTCTTCTGTATTTCCGTTAAAACTGAGATATGGATTGACTGATTTCATAGAATTTAAAGATTATACGATTGGGTTGATTCGATGAATAAGCTGACTATGCTTTTTCAACGTATTTTTTAAAGTTATTGATAATGGCCTGCCAGCCATCTTTCTGCATTTTTCGGGAGTTCATCTGCTCGGGGTCAAATGTTTCCGAAATTCGGGTTGTATTTCCATCATCTGTAAATTGAATCGATACTTTTCGTCCGTCGTCCATTGTATACGCGATGTATTTATGTTTCCGTACGTGATCGTAGGTTCCTCCGAAATCAAATCCGGCACTTCCGTCTTTCGCTTCCATTCGAGAGACAAATCTCCCGCCGGGTCGCAGATCATTTTCTGCCCGGGGTGTATGCCAGTCGTCAGAAGCATTGTTCCATTTTGTGATGTGTTCAGGCGATGTCCAGCAATCCCAAACTTTATCGATAGGTGCAGCAACCGCGGTCTTTACGGTGATGGTCGATATGATCTTTTTCGTACTCATGTTGGCTCCTGTTATATCTTATTGGTGAATTAATTCTCTACAGTTCTGTCTCAAATCTCAAATCTATTCATAACTCATCGGCTCTTTTCCAAATCCTCTTCTCAAAATTCCAATCTGACCGATATGATAGGCAATGTGATGATTGATAAATGCCCATAACTCACCTTTTGATTCTGCTACCTGGTCAAAAGGGGAGGGCGGTGTTTCACTAAACTCCTCATTTGTCATCCGGTCTAAAGCATCTCTGGTGGGTTGATAAAGTTCATTCCATTCGGATTGAATTTCTTCGAGCGTCGGATAAGGAAAGTCGTCTTTAGCTTTAGACTGTCCCATCACTGCAAACAGATCATTCCATTTTATTTTTACATCCATTCCGGCTGCCAGTGCCAGACCAAATTGGGAGTTGAGAAGATGGCCCGCCAGGTATTTTACGTGGTTCATATTTGAATTCCTGAACGGTCGGCGATTTGTTTCTTCCTCAGTAAAACCATGCAGCACATTATTATACAGGCGATGATGTAAATCGAATTGTGCAAGGAGATATTTTTTCATCTTGTTTTTGTTCAGTCGCTCATGGTTGATTCTGTAATCAGTATAATGCCCGGAACTGTATCTTGCAGGGTGTGTTTACGCCAATTTTGCAGGTTGATTGCGACATCTTCATTAAGTAAAATTATTCAGTGTAAAGGCTTCCGAAGTTTTTTGGTCGCAAATAGTACTTTAGTTTTTAGGATTATTTTGAGAGAGTTTAGTTCAGAGGGACTTCGGAAGTCTGTTAAAGAAGAAACCAGATTGAATTAAATGAGTGAGAAAGAATCGAAAGAAAATTGCGTGTTCTGTAAAATTCTGGAAGGTAAACTCCCGGTGAGTATGATTTATGAGGATGATAAGATCGCGGTATTTGTCGATCTCCATCCTGTGAATGAAGGGCATCTTTTAATCATCCCGAAAGTTCATGCTCCCTATATGAAAGATGTGGGTGTTAACATCCTGCAACACATGATGAAAATTGCCGCGAAGATGAATACAGCACTCAGAGAGTCAAAATTTAAATGCGAGGGAGTAAATCTCTTTGTCGCCGATGGCGAAGCGGCTCAACAGGAGGTTTTTCATTTTCACCTTCATGTATACCCAAGATTTTTTGGGGATGGATTTGGCTTTGAGTACGACCATTCGAAACATTTTATAAAAATGGAAAGAGAAAAAATGGATGATATTGCAACAGAACTCAAACAAAAAATGACATTATGAAACACGTATCCATACTCATACCGCGCGGACATACCAGTGTTGTAAATATTGGAGGTACCCATCAAATTTTCATTATGGTGAACCAGATAGCAGCCGAGATGAAGAAACCACCTGTTTTTGATGTTCATCTCGTGGGCTTGGAACACGAGACTCGGCAAAGTCACGGGTTGTTTTCAGTCGCACCGGATTGTTTGATGGAGAATATAAAATCAACGGATCTGATCATCATACCAGCTATTCACGACGATCTTGAAAAGGCACTGGCACAAAATAAAGAGTTTATCCCCTGGATTGTTGACCAGTATAAGGAAGGTGCAGAGGTTGCAAGTTTTTGCGTAGGCGCATTCTTCCTGGCCTCAACCGGTTTGCTGGATGGTAAACAATGCGCCACCCACTGGATGCATGCCAACGATTTCCGAAATCGGTTTCCGGAAGTAAATCTGGTAGATGAAAAAATCATGACGGAAGAAGATGGAATTTATACCAGCGGCGGGGCCTACGCTTTTCTGAATCTCGTTCTCCACCTTATTGAAAAATTTGCCGGGAGGGAGGTAGCTGTGGTCGCTTCAAAAGCTTTTTCCATTGATATTGACCGGGACAGCCAATCTGCATTTATTATATTTGAGGGGCAGAAAGATCACGGGGATGATAAAGTGATCAAAGCTCAAAAATATATCGAAGAACACTATCAAGAAATGATTCGTGTGGATGATATCGCAGATCTGTTTGCAATTAGTCGCAGAACCCTGGAACGCCGGTTCAAAAAAGCGACTTCAAATACAGTGACGGAATATGTGCAGCGAGTAAAAGTGGAGGCCGCGAAAAAAGACCTCGAAACTACTCGCAAGAATGTGAATGAAGTGATGTATGATGTGGGATATTCAGATACCAAATCATTCCGGGATCTGTTCCGAAGAATTACAGGATTGACGCCCATCGAATATCGTGACAAATATAATCGCGAAGCTATAGCTGTTTAAATTTTGCGTGTCTTAGCGTACTTTGCTATTAAATTGAAATGATACGCTAAGATTGAAGATCATGCGAATTATCGCTATTGAAGTAGAGAAACCGGGGCTCAACAAGAGAGATTTTGTACCACACTTGCGGGATGAAGCAAAAGAAGGGTGGGAGTTGTACAAAGACGGATTTATCCGCGAGATGTATTTCAGAGATGACAGACCGGAGGCTGTTTTAATTCTTGAAGCGAAAGATGTGGACGAGGCAAAACAGAAACTCTCCGAGCTTCCACTTGTTAAAAATGGACTGATTACATTTGAGTTGATTCCACTGCGCCCCTATCACGGCTTCGAACGGCTTTTTGGGAATGATGTGAAGAAGTCGGATTCATAATTCCTTTAGGTCTGTAAAATAATACGAGTTTATTCACGAATGCTTCACATCTCCTGGCTAAAATTAAAAAGAAGAAATAAAAAAGAGGTTTTTTACTACATAATTGCAGGAGGGAGCAGCCATGAAAGAGATCCTTATTTTAGGTGCTGGAACTGCCGGAACAATGATGGCTAACAAGCTCAGTAAAGCACTTGACGAGAATGAATTTAGCCTTACTATTGTAGACAAAGACGAAATGCACTATTACCAACCGGGTTTTCTATTTATCCCGTTTGGAATCTATTCCGGAGAAGATGTAATCAAGCCAAAGAGGCATTTCTTTCCGATGAATGTACGATCCATTTTCTCTGATATTGATTTGATTCAACCTGATGAGAATAAAGTATATTTGAAAAACGGGGATATTTTCTCATATGATTACTTGATTATTGCAACAGGGACAGAAATTCGTCCTGATGAAATAGAAGGAATGACCGAAGAGCTGTGGAAGAATTCCATTTTTGATTTTTATACGATTGATGGGGCCCTGGCCTTAGCTGATTTCCTTAAAGATTGGCAAGGCGGAAAGTTGGCCTTGAACGTGGCCGAGATGCCTATCAAATGTCCGGTTGCTCCACTAGAATTTCTGTTTTTGGCAGATGATTATTTCAAGAAGAAAGGAATAAGAGATAAAGTTGATATCACATTTGTTACTCCGTTGGATGCGGCATTTACAAAGCCAATTGCTGCGGGCGAACTCGACAATTTTTTGGAAAAAAAGAAAATCAACGTGGTAACGGAGTTTAATATAGGCAGGGTTGATAACGAACAGAAGAAAATTATCTCTTGGGATGAACGAGAAGTCGAGTTCGATCTTTTAGTAACGATCCCTACAAATATGGGAATTGAGGCGATCGAAAGAAGTGGTATGGGAGATGAGTTAAACTTTATCCCTACAAATAAATTCACCCTTCAGTCCGAAAAGTGGGAAAATGTATTTGTGATTGGTGATGCCACAGATTTGCCTTCATCAAAAGCAGGTTCAGTGGCACATTACCAGTCCGACATCTTACTGGAAAATATAGTTTCAGCTACGAAAGGGGAGCCGTTAAGCGCATCTTTTGACGGGCATGCAAACTGTTTTATTGAATCAGGAGGTGGAAAAGGATTGCTGATCGACTTTAATTACGATACAGAACCACTGCCCGGCAAGTTTCCTGTACCTGTAATAGGACCTTTTTCGCTTCTGAAGGAGACGAGAATGAATCATATTGGGAAACTAGGATTCCGGTGGTTGTATTGGAACATGCTTATCAAAGGACGAGAGTTGCCTCTTAAATCACAGATGTCTATGGTGGGAAAATATATTCCGGAGTCACAAGAGAAAAAACCTAGGAAGCTATATTTAAAACAAGATTGAGGTAGAATCATGAGTACCGAAACAAAAAATGAAAAAACGATTGAATTAGATCTGGATGGTCATTTAGCAAATCGCGAAGATTGGACCAAAGAGTTAGCTCAAGAGCTGGCCTACCTGGAAGAGGTGGGTGATTTAACCGATCAACACTGGAAAGTGATTAACTATATTCGTGATGAGTTCGACAAAAAGGGCGATGCCCCTTCTATTCGAAAACTTACAAAGGAAAGTGGGATTTCTACGAAGGAACTGTATCAACTATTTCCAAAAGGACCGGCAAAGAAAGCTGCAAAAATCGCAGGGCTACCAAAACCGAAAGGCTGTATCTAAACGGAGGGAGTTGAAATGACAAAATTTATAACTAAAGAAAAAAAGAATGGGGCTGAAAATGGTAAATCAACTGTTGAGTCCATCAAGAAAGTGTCAATCATAATTTCAAGAGGATCGTTAGATGGGGTTTATCCTGGCCTCATTATGGCAAATGGAGCCAGGATGGAAGGAATTGAAGCAACATTGTTTTTCACATTTTTTGGGCTCGAGGCTATCATCGATAAAAAAATGGACAACCTGAAAGTTGCAACGGTTGGAAATCCGGCCATGCACATTCCGACAATGGTAGGGGGTTTGCCGGGAATGTCGAGCTTTGCTACCAAAAGAATGAAGAGTGAAATGGAGAAATTGGATATACCACCCGTTCGTGAGTTCATTGAAATGATTCACGACTCCGGCGGCGACATCTATGCCTGTAAAGCTTCAGTAGATATGTTTCACCTGGTCGAAGATGATTTTTGTGAACAAGTGGATGGAATTATCAGTGTGGGTGATTTTTATGAGAAATCAGCAGGCGCTGAAATTATCTTCACATAAAAAAAACAGATTGATTGGGCACATTAGCTAAATAAAAAATCCCGTGTCCTTAAAAAGGAGCGAGATTTTTTTGTACCGCGTACGGGATTCGAACCCGTGTTACCGCCGTGAAAGGGCGGCGTCCT
>CAYRDO010000141.1:0-10584 GCA_964422985.1 uncultured Rhodohalobacter sp.
CGAAAGTTGATCGGTTTCAATCTTAAATTCGTCTTTGTTTAATGCCTGCCGACCTTCAATAAAAAAGGACCATCCCGCATTGGGTTGAACATCTCTGATAAACTGGCGAAGATTCCAGTTGAAAACAGTCCGAAAACTGAGAGTATGCCGCGTTCCAAAATCAGAGACCGGTTTCGAAGATTGATCCGGGTTCAAAAAACGGATTTGTGATATGGAGTATTTCGGTTCCAAAAAGAGAGATGTAAAGCGAGTGTTCGATTCCAGAGTCAGCGGAATAGGGACACTAAACGATGCTCCGCGTGATTCCTGTAACAGTTCCTGTGAAACCTCTTCATCTTCGTCGGAGCGAAATGATGCGAATGAGGGTTCATCATAAAGCTCTACCTCGAAGCCGGGATAGAACCCTTTATAGTTGTAGGAGGTGTTGAACCATAGCCGTTCGGCCAAATAACTCATATCGAAGGAATAGGCTTGCGAGCTCATTACATCAACGCTTTCAAGCGTTACGCCCGGCCGGTGATAACCATTTTGTTCTTCATAAGTGGGCACCCATAACCGGGGTTTCAACCACGACCATCCGGTGGAATAAGTCTTCGCTTTCCAGTCTGTTGTATCGACTTCGGTTTCGCGATTCATCAGCGGACGGGTGAAGCTTTCCCGGATTTCCTCATCCATCTGCCATCGATCTCTTGGAACTTCATTCCAAACCGCATCAGACAAATGAAGCCGATGCAGCGTTTGTTCATGTTCATCCTGCATCACATAGCCAATTTGTTGTCCATCCGGAGAGTAGGATGCCTCAAATGCATTAAATTTGCTGTCGGTGATTTGATAAAGCTTCTTGGCTTTCACATCATATTCATACACGTTCATCGTCCCCGTGTGATCGCTCACAAACAACAGCTTTTCTTTGGTAGGGTGCCAGGCCAAATCAAAAATAGAACCCTCTTCAAACACAATCTTCGGGTTTGATTCGAGAAGTGAATCGTCACTTAAATCCTCAAACCAAATTCCCTGGATACTTTTGATCCTCCCGATAACGGCCGCGCTTCCTTTTTGATATGGATTCGGTGCGACTTGTACAATCGTAGAATGCTCCGGTTTTGAGTACTCATGCATGATCGCCCCATTTTCCGGGTTGATTCGTACGAGCTCCATCTCATTCGCTTCAGTTTGAAGAGCTAAAATTTCATCATCAAAAAAAGTGGGAGAGAAAAGCCGTGCACTTTCGGTAATCCGTTCAGATTGGTCTGAGTTCAGGTTGAGCCGGTGCAGATCACCCTGGTACAAATTATCAAACAACACATTGCTGTGATATCGGGAGTAGAGCAATTCGTTTTTATCCTCCGAGAAAGAATAGACAAAATCATCGGTGATGGAGACCTCTTTCTTGAGATCAAACGAGCCGGAATTCAAATTATATGTGTAAAATCCGGAGGTTCGATTACAGCCTCGTCCGAAGAAAATGATTGTATCATTATCCAGCCATTTCGGACGTTGAAGTCGCTTACAAGTCGCCGAAAACGGAACCTCTTCAGAGAGTGCATCAGTACTCTTTCCGATTTGATCCAGAAGTTCGGCTCTGTTCTCCTTTTTCTGTTCATTGAACTGATCGTAAAGCTGACCCGGCCAAAAATCTGTTTCGTGTTTTAGGGCGATTCCAAATCCCAAAAACGGATATTTGTAATGATATTCGATGGCGATTTTCATTGTATCATGACCGTACGAATCCAAAAGCCAGTTCACGAATTCATACCCGCCGATGTAGTGACGGTTGAACGGCGGTGTATAGGTTGAACTCAGAATCAACTGACCCATCGACCACTCATTGTCAGTATCCAAAACCGATCGAAATTGATTTCGGAAATAGGGGTAATTTCCGCGGCCGGCATTTGGGATTTGATTGTGGCTTTCGTACTCCACTGCAATACCCTCAAGAAATCCGTTGGGAGCAGCACCATGGACCGAGCGCCTCATGTCCGGTGAAAAAATTGAGAGTAGATTCGTTACCGATTCCGGGTTTTCGTTGAAATGCATGGCGTGAACCAGCTCGTGAGGAAGAACAAGCTCCAGCCAATCACCGGATTTTGGGTTCATCGTTTTGCTGATGATCGGCGAAATTTCAACCTCAGATCGAAAATTAAACGCTGAAACAAACCCATTGGATCGATCATTTTCCGGGTTGAGGATCACCGGAAAGCGATTCATTTCTCCGCCCACTAAACCCTTGATGTCTGAGTATTCACTCTCTAAAATAGACATGGATCGATACGCTTCTTGCTCATATCGTTTTGGATAGATCAGCCTGAAGCGATCGGTGTTGAGCTCCATCCATTCCTGGCCGGGAGCACGGTACTGCGTATCATAAATTTGGGCGTGCGCCTGTAGTGTGAATAGAAAAGAGACCGCACACAGAAAGAGATACCTAATCATGCAACGTAAGTTAACGTAAATTCGAGATAAGAAATATTGTGCTTATTTATTTGCCACGGAAGCACGGAAAATCACAGAATTTTTTTCAGTGTTCCTCTGTGATTCTGTGGCAATTTTTGGTGATCCGGACAAAAGACCTTAGATGGTTTTTTCTCGAATTCAGATTTCAATCAGTAAAAAAGCATCCAGTACAGGTAAATTAACGCAAATAGTGTGAGAAAAATAATACCGGTGATGCTCAGCCAGTATAGCCAGGGCTTGGGCCGGAACTCTTCATCTACTTCGGGTTGATGGATGAGTTTATGATTCATAAACGCCAAAACCGGCGCGGTGAGGAACGACATGGTGGTGGCGAGATCAATCAAAAAACGAAACTGATCACCAAGAAAAATCAAGAGCAGAAGGGAGCCGGCACTGACACCTACAAGTAACCAGGTGTAGCGTTTTTGTTCAGCTTGTTCACCTTCATTTTTTAAGATCGCCACAAATTCATTTACAACACGAGGATAGGTATCCGTCACAGTAAGTGTGGTGCTGAACATGGTGGTGAAAGCACAAGCGGCAATCAGGATAAAAGCCCAATCGCCCAATGCTGAGGTATAAAGTTCAATCAATTGGTTGGAAAAGCCGCCGGCGCTGGCTGCGTATTCTTGTCCGGAGCCGTACATCACCATCGCGCCAAGAGTTAAAAAGCACAGAGCAATGATGGCCGTGCCGATATAGCCGAGATTAAAATCGAACTGAACTTCGCTGAGTTGAGGCTTGTATTTGGTCTCGTTCATTCGCTCGAGTGTCCAGATAGATTGCCAGGCTGCGGCGTCGATTGGAATTGGCATCCAACCCATCAGGGCGATCAAAAAAGCCACGCCGGAAACAGTCCAGATTTCGGGTGCGATAGCTTCAGGTTTTGGCGTATATCCAATATTTGTAAATGCCAGGATCATCGCTACAATGGTTGAAACCGCAAGAACTGCCATCAACACTTTGATCGCTTTGTCTAAAAGGGCATACGTATTACGGAAGAGATAGAGCACACAGAGAATCAAAATCACCGCACACCATGTAGTGACAGACAACTCAATCCCCGTTAGATTTGTAGCCAAACTTGCTGTTACAATCGTTACAGCAGCATGAACGGCAAACATGGTTGAGACTGTAAAAATGATAAAAATCCAGAGCGCAACCGGACTCATTTTGGCATAGCCACGGATCATATTCTTACCGGTGGCAAGTGCATATCTCGGACCAAATTCCAAAAACGGATATTTAAAAATATTGGCTAAAATAACTGCCCAAACCAGTGCAAATCCATATTCGGCGCCGGCACGCGTTGATTGTACGAGGTGAGAAACTCCGATTGCGGCGGCGGCCATAATCAGACCGGGACCCAGACTGTTTTTAATTCCCTGTAAGGTAGATTTACTCATCTTCTATTTTGTTGTACATGTTTGTTTTATATGGCACCCTTAGAGTAAGAAATTTTTATCAGAGTCAGTAAAAGGTCATAAAACCGATATAAAAATTCATTATGCTTCGAAGTAGAGATACCAAACAAATATGGAACCTTTGAGGTTAGAATTTCTTTATTTTTATAGGGTAACACATAAACATTAAGAAAGAGGTAGCAAGGATGGTAAGTGAAAAAACAATACGCGAACTCATCAATCAAAATGGTGAACATTTCATATCAATAACCCTTCCAACCCACGTAAAAGGAGAAGAAACCAAACAAGACCCGATTCGATTCAAGAACTTATTATCAGACGCTGAGGAGAAATTAAAGAAAAGAGTTGAAAACAGTGCCGATGCAGAGAAGATGCTGAAAGAGGCAAAGGAGCTTTTGGACAAACCGATGTTTTGGTCCCATCAAAAAAATGGACTGGCCGTATATATCACAGAAAATAGTTTTAATGTTTATAAACTTCCGTATGAGGTGAATGAGCAAGTATATGTAAACGATCACTTTCTTATCACGCCACTTTTACCCATGACAAGTATGGACGGCTCATTTTGTGTTTTGGCCGCAAGCCGTAAAAACGTTCGGTTGCTTCGTTGCACCCGAAATGTGGTGCACGATATCACGCCACCGGAAATTGAGACATCCGTAAGCGATTATCTGGAAGTTGATCCGCAAAAACAGCTTCAATTCCATTCAGGAGCGAAAGGACAGTCTGCGGTGTACCACGGGCATAATGCCAGTGAAGAAGATAAAATGATAGTTGTGGAAGCGTTCTATCGTGAAATTGAGAAGCATATCACAACGTTTTTGAATGACTTGAATGATCCGTTGATTATCGTCGGGTTAGTTGAAAATGCCAATCTCTATCAGAAGGTAAATAACTATCATCGACTTGTAGAAGATAAAGTAAATTACAATCCAGATGATCTCTCTGATAAAGCGCTAAGAGACAAAGGTTGGGAAGTAGTGAAGGAATATTTTCTCTCAGAGATGTATCAGTCATTGGATAAATTCTCAAAATATGGTGAGGACCGAATATCCAATAACCTGGGCGAAATTATTGAATCAACGGTAATGGGAAAATCTGAGACCATCTTCATATCTCGCGGAGAAACCAAATGGGGCAAGTATGATGAAGAAAACCATACGGTTCACTACAGTGGTCAGCCAAATGGTGAGGATGTTGAGCTGTTGAACTGGCTGTCGATTATGGGATTTAATACAGGCAGCAAAGTGTATGTACTTCCTAAAGAAGAGATGCCGATTCACTCAACCGTAGCTGCCGAATTTAGATTCTAAGAGAATTTGGCCCCCACAACAGGCACATTCCTGATAAAGGAGTGTGCCTTTTTTATTTCGGTTGAATAGGATTGAGTTCGTTTTAGAAGATCAGTTTCAGTACTTTTTTAATGGCTTTGCCTTTAAACTCGTTCCGAAGGTCTTCCTTCGGAATGGTTTTCTTGAAGCTCTGCTTCTAATAAGCTCTTTTGAATATTTTAAAAGAAGCAGAGCTTTGGAACGAGCAAATTCACACAAAATCAAACAGATCATCTATAAAATTTCATGATTGTACTTGTTATCAACTGCGGCAGTTCTTCTGTTAAATACAATTTGATTGAAGTTGAAAAACGAGCTGAACTTTGCAGCGGAGTCATTGAACGAATCGGGGCGGTTACCTCCATTGTAAAACATGTGCCGGCTGATGGAGAAAAGATCAAAGATACCAAAGTGATCTCCAATCACGGTGAGGCGTTGAAAGAGATTATGGATTATCTGCTCAGTCCGGATACGAATATCATTTCATCTCCATCAGATATCAAAGCGGTTGGCCATAGAGTTGTGCATGGCGGCGAAATGTTCAAAGATTCTGTGTTGATTGACAGCGAAGTGAAAGATGCTATCAAACAAGCCTTTGACTTGGCTCCGCTTCACAATCCACCAAACTTAAAAGGAATTCAGGCGGCTGAGGAACGCCTTCCGGATGTACCTCACGTTGCCGTTTTTGATACAGCATTCCATCAATCCATTCCGCCGGAGGCTTATATGTATGGAATTCCAAACCGGTTGTACCGGCGGCACAAAATTCGTCGATATGGATTTCATGGAACGTCTCATTACTACGTGAGCCGCCAATATTACAAGCTTATTGAAAAGCCGAAAGAGAAGACCAAAGTGATTACTTGTCACTTGGGGAATGGGGCGTCTATCGCAGCGATTGAAGGCGGAGAATCGAAAGACACATCGATGGGTTTTACCCCGTTGTCCGGTTTGGTGATGGGAACCCGAAGCGGTGATCTGGATCCGTCGATTCTGTTTTACATCGTTGAAAAAGAGGAATTGCCGCTGAACAGTTTGCATGCGATGCTGAATCGCCACAGCGGATTGCTTGGGCTGAGCGGTTACGCCAGCGATATGCGGGACCTGATCTCTGAAGCAGAACGTGGAGACCGGCGCTGCCAACAAGCCATTGATGTATTTTGCTATAATATCAAAAAATATATAGGCACGTACTTTGCCACGTTGAATGGCTGCGATGCCATAATTTTTACGGCGGGAATTGGAGAGAACTCTTCGTTGATTAGAGAAAAATCACTGGAAAATCTCGGATCACTTGGAATTGAGGTTGACTCAAAACGAAATAAAGAGATTAAGCCTGGAGAGATTGAAAAGATCAGTTCAGACGATTCAAACACAGATGTGTATGTGATCCCCACAAACGAGGAGCTTGTCATTGCAATCGACGCCGCAAAAATTGCCGCTGCGAGCGATCAAAGTCCGTGGGTGTAATAGAGAAATAAAAAAACCCCGAATTAGATAAGAATTCGGGGTTTAATAATCTTTAAAGAATTTGATTAGTTGCTGCCGTCGTCCGTTGATTCATCACCGGTATCAAAATCTTCCTGTTGTTGAGGTACGGCAGATTCTGTTTCAGAAGGAACTGAAAAATCTTGCTGCTCAACCGGTTCACCAAAGTTAGATTGTTGCTGAATAGTGCTTTGGTTTGTATCGTCGTGATCGATAGCAAAATTGGCCAGTACACTCAATCCTAAAAACAGACCTGCAAGAATGGATGTTGTTTTAGAAAGGAGATCGGCCGTCCGACGAGCACCCATTGAGGCACCGCCAGCCATGCCGGCAGCTAATCCACCCGACAATCCCTCTTTTTGGCCGGGTTGTAATAAGATTACAATAATCAATAAAATACAGATTAAAGTAATCAGCGATATGATAATTCCGTATAGCATAAATAAATGTTTTCCGTTTATTGCAAAGAGTGTAAAAATATCACTATTTATACTTTTAACAAAGTGGTAAAGCTATAACATATTGTAACTCTTTTAATTGTTGTAGACCGCAAAAAGACTTCAGATAGCGAATGAATCAAGATACAACCGAAACGATAGAGGATCTGATCGCGAATCTATACTTGGATTATGGCAATCTGATAGAGACCGTATTGATTATCTTTGTACTTTTTGCGATCCATTTTATAGTGATCAGAATAGTCAGGCGCCAAACAGACGATGATTCGGTCCGATACAAATGGCGAAAAAACCTCACCTATTTTTTAAGCTTTTTGGGCTTCCTGTTAATCGGGCGAATTTGGTTTGAGGGGATGGCATCCGTAGCTACATTTTTGGGACTACTGTCCGCGGGTTTGGCCATTGCTCTTCGCGATCCTGTAACAGATATGGCGGGATGGCTTTTCTTGATTTGGAGAAAACCGTTTGTGGTGGGAGATCGCATCGAAATCGGGGACCGGAAAGGGGATGTAATTGACATCCGGTTTTTCAAATTTACGGTTTTAGAGATTGGCAACTGGACCAAATCAGACCAAAGTACAGGTCGTGTGATTCACATTCCCAACCACTATGTATTGCAAAACTCTATTGCCAACTATACGAGCGATTTCAACTTCATCTGGAATGAAATCGAAATTGTGGTGACATTCGAAAGCAACTGGAGAAAAGCCAAAGAGATGCTTACCGAAATTGTAAACAGTCATTCCGAAGATTATGTTGCCGATGCGGAGCAGCAAGTTCGTCGCGCTAAAAAATCATATCTCATTCAATACAAAAACCTAACACCCATTGTGTACACAGAAGTGGTGGAAGTGGGAGTGAAGCTAACCATTCGTCATCTTTCACATGCCAGGAGACGCCGTGGATTGAATCAGCTCATTTGGGAAGATGTTTTAGATAAACTTCTGGCTGAACCGGATATCGACTTTGCCTACAATACACTTCGAATCTATCAAAACCAGATTGAGGGCAAGCCCGATCTTCAGCCAAAATCCTCATCTACTTCGGAATCGGCTGAATAATTTCCGCACTATTGTTCTTGGGATCATTCACCTTCTTGCTGACCCGCAACACTGACAGGTCCGTAAGCATAAACAGGTTATTAGCTGTTTCAAGGAGATCGTCGGTTTCAATTGCCGGATCGAGCCATTGCAAAGCCGTCGGACGATTTAACATCAATGGCATGTGCGAAGACATCGGTTGAACAAGTGCATTAGCTTCCGTGGTAATAATACTCACAAACGGTTCATCCACATCATAAAAAAGCCCAGCAATCGACATCACAGCATTGTTTAGCAACCGGATGAAAAAGGGGTGATTTTTCTCCTTATCGTCTTTCCAGACAAAAAATCCACTGAGCGGTAGAATACATCGTTTAACATCTTTCTCTTTTAGCTCGTCAAGGGTTTTCTCCTTTTCGATGGTTGTTTTTTCTGATTGGCCTGATCCCATTTGTCCCCAACGGACCCGATTAATTTCAGCCTCATTGTTGTCTATTGTGATTGTAGGAAGCTGGTGACCCGGCGAAAGATTGTAATGGGGCTCGAATAACGTCTCTTTCTTGGTCTCAATATTGTAGTACTCTTGAACTTCTTCTTTGGATGCAAAAAAAGCGACTCGTTTAGCCATATTTTCTCAATTTTCGTTAATGCATTCTTTGTTCAAAAAGTAGGTGAAATCAGGTATTTAAACAATTTCAGATTGAGTAAAATTATATACTTGTGAGTATTATAAATTCTGTATTGTATATACAATTATAGATGATCAAGCATTCCAATCCGTGGTTTTTCAAAAAGAGAATATGCAAAACAGATTACTTATAACAACATCAATAAAAAATGAGTTGGAATGAATTCATTTGAGATTTATTTTCATGGAAGTACAGAAAAGTAGCCACAAAAAGTTGGTAACGATTTAGTATGAGGATCGCAACCCCACGGGGTATGAAGAGTTACCGTTTTGGAATGTAAAAATATGAATGGCTGTTTCTGTAAAGTATTTATAATGTGTCTATGTGATGTTCGTTTATTGATGTAGACACAGGCTATTGAAAACAGCCAGACTTGAAGGCTGATAGTAAAGAGTATTCCATGAAAATTGGCAGTATTTGTGCCGGTTATATTATGTGATTTGAGATGAGTATTGTCTGACAATGTACGTTTTGGGCATTTGCTGAAATCCGGGTAGATCGTAGTGAATACTCTTATTTGATCAGCCGCCGGGCAGAAACCCTGCCGGGTTAAAATTGAAATGTTGATCAAAATTGAAGAGGTACCACATTGTCGTTTAATCAATTTCGACTGAGTTCTGATATTTTGAAGGGGTTGAATGATGTTAAACTTGAGAGCCCCTCACCTTTACAAAAGAAAATTTTTAAAGCAGTACAAGAGAAAAAAGATCTTGTCATCAATTCTACAAGTGATGATAGCCCCGAGGTGGGTTATCTGATCTCTTTATTGAATGAGATTTCGAAATCAGACCGCAGGCAGGGAACGCGGGCTATTGTCGTTACTGCCGATAAGGAACGAGCCAAAGTTCTGGATGAATGGATCTGGGCGATTGGCTATCACGCTTCTATCGAGAGTGCTTGCATCACTGAAGATGGGAATCCCGATGAGCAACTTACTGCACTTACCAAAGGACCTGTTGTAGTCATTGCTACACCCGGGCGGTTTTCTGATGTACTTGAAAAAGGCCGTATGATCTTCCGCGAAGTTCAGCAGCTGGTGGTTGACCAGGCTGATCAAGTTGAGGATTGGTCATCAATTGAGGCGATCTCGAATCGTGTGATTGGAAACTGCCAGAGAATTTTTACAGCAGCGAAAGACAGTAAAGAACTTCGTGAGGCTGAAAAACAGATGCTTACGGATCCCGAGCTGGTTACTCTTAAAAGCAAAAAAGCCAAAAAACAGAGTTCCGGAGATTCAAAAGCGAGAGAAAACGGAACGCAGGATCCAAAAATCACCAAAGATCTTACACAGTATTATATAAATGTACCGCCAAGGTCTAAGATTTCAACACTCATGGCTCATCTGGATAATCATAAATCCAATTCTGATTCAGCCGTGATTTTTACAGCATCCAGAAAGACAGCGGACCGGCTCTACAAGATTTTACGAAAAAGTAACAAACGGGCGGTTAGTATTCACGATAAAACGGATAAGGATACATTCAACGAACGTTTCGGTCGATTTAAATCCGGCAACGTTCAACATATGATTGTCGGCCAGATGTCTGCCGGAGATATTCCGATTGAGTATACCGATCATGTTATCAATTACGATGTGCCGGAAGATGTGAAAGAATACAAATTACGAGCCGAATTGGTGGGTGATGGTAAGGCGACCAGGATTATCAGCCTTGTCTCAAAACAAGACCGAAGTGATATTA
>CAYRDO010000142.1:0-4211 GCA_964422985.1 uncultured Rhodohalobacter sp.
AATTAATTGTTGAAGGCGCAAATGGCCCCACAACAGCCGAAGCAGATGAAATTCTTCATCAAAAAGGCATTGTTGTAGTTCCAGATATTTTAGCAAATGCAGGTGGTGTTACAGTTTCTTATTTTGAATGGGTTCAAGACCGGCAAGGTTATTTTTGGACCGAAGAACGAGTCAACAGACGACTAAATCGCATGATGCGCAACGCTTTTGATAATGTTTATGGCGTAAGTGAAGAATTTAAAATAACTTTACGCCAGGCGGCTTATGTCTACGCAATCGACAGGGTTGCAACAACGTTAAAAATGCGTGGTATCTACGCTTAACAAACTTTGAAATACGACAAAATATGTCGAAACAGATTTTTCGGCTCTCACTGAATTCGACTTATGAAGAGTCGGAAAAAGTTCCGGATTTTGTAACGAACATTCAGCAAAAGAGCCAACTCGAAGAAGATGCTACCGGCAATCTTATGCTTTTACTGAGTGAAGCGGTAACAAACGCTATTGTTCATGGAAATAAGCTTGATGAGAACAAAACGGTAGAAGTAGAAGTGCAAATCAATTCGAACCAGATCGTATCAACGGTAAAAGATCAGGGTGAAGGTTTTAATCCTCAGGCAGCCAATAATCCTCTTAAAGAGGAGAATCTGTTGAAAGAAAGCGGACGAGGAATTTTCCTGATTAATGAAATTTCCGATTCGGTGGATTATCTGGACAACGGGACAAAAATACGATTTTCTATTAATCGATAGGTTTTCCAGTTCTTACTGAATCACAAGCGCATCTATATTCCCACTTAGCTGAAGCAATTCTGTTTCGGCTATTTTGGCTTCATATTTGGCGTTAATCAGCCTGTTTTCGGCTTGAAGAAATGTTGTCTGAGCTTCCCTGAATTCCAGCGAGCTGATGCTTCCCAATCGAAATCTCTCCAACGCAATATCCAGGGTTTCTTCAGCATTTTGAAAATTCTGTTCTTCCAAATCAACCAGTTCAATTGCGTTTGCATACGCCCTGAAAGCAGTTTCAAAATTGGACTCGAGTCTCAACCGTTCCTCTTGCCTGCTAATCTCTGCATTTCTTTGATTGATCTTGGCATTCTGAATTCTTCGGTTGATGTTAAATCCATCAAAAATCGGTACTCTTGCGGTCAAACCGTATGAAAAGCCTGTGGATTCATTAAAGCTGAAAAATCCTCCGCCACTTTCATTTCGGTTGAAGCTGTAGCCCGACGTGAAGGATATTTCAGGGAATCGTTCGCCGCGTACTTCTCGAAGTTCTACTTCAGTAATATTTTCCTCAAGGCGGGCAATCGCCAACTCAGTATTCTGATCAATTAAATTTTCATAAAGCTGCTCCTTCGCCAGAGATCGGTTCACACTAATCTCGCTGACTACTTGAAACTCCTCGGCAGGGCTTCGGGCCAAAAGCTCGTTTAACCTGATCTTGGCCTCCGTAAGCGAATTTGTCTCGCGAATGTAGGCGGCCCGGTCTTCACTCAAATCTGAGCGAGCCTGCAGAAGATCATATTCGGATCCCGATCCCAAATCAACTTTTGTCTCTTCTATTTCAATCCGTTCTTCGGTCACTTCAATATTGTTTTCAAGTATTTTCAACTGCTCGCTAATGCGAATAATATTGAAGTAGGTGAGTGAAATATCAGTGATCAAGAATTCTTGATTCAGATCGAGTTGCATTTCGCTTAAATTTTCAAGCTGTCCTAAACGATCGTACGCTGAGAACATTCGCAATCCATCGAAGAGAGTCCAATTCAGATTGATTGCCGCATTTGTTGTACTGCTTTCTGCTCCTTCAGTTATACGTGATTCACCTCCGGCCTGAAATTCACTGTCTTGAATACTTTCCGTTCTAGAGGCTGTTGCATCAATAACAGGCAGAAAACCGGCATTTCCCAGCGAGTGATTATTTTCAGCCAACTCGGCTGAGTTTCTTGAGATCTCAATACCGTAGTTATTCTCTAGTCCGATGGCAACGGCCTCATCCAGTGTTAACAGATCTTGGGCCTTCGTAGCATTGGGAATTAATAGAATAAGAGATAGAAGAAGTGTACCGAATCCCGCGATCATTCTTTGCTTCATACAGACGCTGGCTCCATTTTTTCTGCTTTTCTGGCTTGTTCAAGAATTTCACTTTCTGCATCTTTTTCTGATGCAAAATAGCTGTAGATGGCGGGGATTACGTAAAGTGTTAAGAAACTACCAATCAGCAGTCCGCCAATTACTGCGATACCCATGGAAGTTCGACTTTCTGCACCGGCACCTAATGCAAGTGCGATGGGGAGAATTCCAAGGATGGTAGAAATTGAGGTCATTAAAATCGGCCGGAACCGAACAGCGGAGGCATCCAAAATAGCCACCATCACTCCCATTCCCTGCTCCTGCCGCTGGTTGGCAAACTCAATTATCAAAATACCGTTTTTGGCAATCAGTCCGATCAACATGATGGCCCCGATCTGACTGAAAATATTCAGTGTCTGATCGAAATACCAAAGCGATAACAGCGTACCGAAAATAGCCAATGGCACTGTAAAGAGTATAATGAAAGGATCCCGGAAGCTTTCAAACTGCGCTGCAAGTACCAGGTAAATCAACACCAGAGCCAAGCCGAATATAAAGTTCAAACTGGCGGCACTTTCAGCAAAATCTCGCGAAGGTCCGCTCAAATCTGTAATAAAATTCGGCGGGAGTACCTCGGCGCCAATTTCATTCATGGCATCAATACCATCCCCAATGGTATAACCCGGGGCAAGAGATGCAGAAACAGTCGCAGAACTAAACCGATTAAATCGGAAAAGTTGAGGGGGCGCGCTGCTTTCATTTAGCGTTACAAGATTATCAAGCTGAATTTGTTGTCCGGATGTGCTTCGAACTGAAATCGTGCGCAGATCAATCGGTTCATTTCTGTATTGACGTTCCATTTGACCGATTACCTCATATTGTTTCCCGTCAATCATAAAATATCCAAATCGGCTCCCTGAAAGCGAAAGCTGTAACGTTCTTGCAATATCCCGAACGGAAACACCAAGTACCCTTGCTCGATCGCGATCAATACTTAATTGGACTTCCGGCTGATTAAATTTCAAGTCTACTTCTGCAAAATTAAATGCAGGATGATTGTTTGCGGCCTGAACAAAATCGGGAATAACTTCCTCCAATTGTGATAAACTTTGTGCTTGCAATACATATTGGACTGGCAAACCACCACGCTGATTACCGATTGACTGTGGCTGCGAAACAAATGTCTGAGCACCTGACAGATCGGTCATAAGTGCTGAGAGATGATCCGCAATTTCCTGTTGAGATCGGTCCCGCTCACTTTTATCAACCAGGGTTAAAAACCCAAAGGCTGAATTTGTGGATGAAGAGGCGCCAAAGCCAGGCGAGGTTACCGTGTTAATCGCTCGGAGTTCAGGCACATTTTCCTCAACCGTTTCAATCATGCGATCAACATAGTTATCCATATACTCAAATGAAGCACCTTCAGGACCGGTGGCAAACAAACGTAACTGTCCTCTGTCTTCTAATGGTGCAAGTTCTTTTGGAATTCCAATATATAATATGGCAATAAGTCCAAATGCTGCTGCCAAAATCACAAATGCCAGCCAACGCATTTTCATGAATGATTCGAGAGAACTCTTATAAGCATCATTCATCTTAACGAAGAATGGTTCCGTCATTTTATAAAAACGATTTTTCTTGGCTCCCTGCGACAGAATTTTGGTAGCCAGCATCGGTGTAAGTGTTAACGCTACAAACGATGAAATGATAACCGCACCGGCAATGACCACGCCAAACTCTCTG
Organism: uncultured Rhodohalobacter sp.; assembly: GCA_964422985.1. Classification (GTDB taxonomy): domain Bacteria; phylum Bacteroidota; class Rhodothermia; order Balneolales; family Balneolaceae; genus Rhodohalobacter. The sequence continues at coordinate 3,818 of CAYRDO010000142.1, forward strand.
AAAAGCCGGCCAGTTGTGCCGCCAAGAAACAGGATGGGAAGAAACACCGAAACCAGTGCCAGAGATGTTGCGATAACGGCAAAGAAAATCTCCTTTGAACCAAGAATCCCAGCCTCAACTGTTGGTAATCCCTGCTCCATTTTTGAATAGATATTCTCAAGAACCACAATGGCGTCATCAACCACCAAACCGATTGCCAGTACAATAGCAAGCATGGTTAAAACATTGATAGAAAAACCCGCTACGTACATCACAAAAAATGCGCCAATCAACGCAATCGGAATTACGATAATAGGAATGAGTGTGGTTCGCCAATCCCTCAAAAAGAGAAAGATAATAGCGATCACAAGCCCGAGTGCCAGGAATATTGTTTGTTCCACTTCATCAACAGATT
>CAYRDO010000142.1:4221-10557 GCA_964422985.1 uncultured Rhodohalobacter sp.
TGATATCTTCCGGTAAATCCCGCTCAATTCGCTCAACCCTGTTGAAAAACTCTTCGGCAATATCTAATTGGTTTGATCCCGGCTGAGGCATCGCCACGACGCCCACCATTGGCACGCCATTTCGTTTCAAAACGGTTCGTTCATTCAGAGGACCTAACTCGGCTGTTCCAATATCCCTGAAGCGAACTTTCCGACCATCTTCCTCTCGAATGATCAGATTGTTAAACTCTTCAGCGGTTTCAAGCCGCCCCATGGTTCGAACAGAAAGTTCTGTTGTCTGTCCCTCAATTCGCCCTGATGGCAACTCTACATTTTCACGTTGCAAGGCAGCTTGTACATCTAAAGGAGTTACGCCGTAGGCTGATAACTTCAGAGGATCCATCCAAAGACGCATCGAATATTCCTTGTCTCCCCAAATTTGAATAGAACTAACACCCGGAATTGTCTGCAATTGCTCTTTAAAGATATTATCAGCAAGGTATGACAGGTCTAATAGATCTCTTCGGTCACTGTTTACATTCAAAAATACAATTGGGGTTCGATCCGCATCGGCTTTCGTAACGGTTGGCGGGTCGGCATCTGCCGGCAACTGGCCCTGCGCACGTGATACACGGTCGCGAACATCGTTCGCAGCGGTTTCAAGGTCTACTTCCAGATCGAACTCAACCGTAATTGTACTCCGCCCCTCTCGACTCACAGAAGTCAACGTTCGGATTCCGGCAATCCCGTTAATCGATTCTTCAAGAGGTTCTGTAATTTGTGATTCAATCACTTCCGCATTTGCACCCACATAACTACTGGATACGGTAACAATTGGGGGATCGACGGAGGGATATTCCCTCACGCCAAGGTAGAAAAACGAAATCACCCCAAATAAAATAATGACAATGGACATCACCGATGCCAGTACCGGCCGGCGAATACTAAGTGAGGATAAACTCATATTTCTGTGGATTTAGTAATTTCTGTAATGTTGACCTCCATACCGGGGCGAACCTGAAGCAGGCCTGTGGTCAACACAATATCTCCCTGCTCTATTCCCTCTACTACCTGAACTTTCTGGCTATTTCTAATACCCGATCGAATAATTTTTTCTTCGACTATACCATCATTTACAACAAAAACTTTTTGTGAATTAAGACCTGGAATTATGGAAATGGAGGGTACCATTAGTGCATCGTCAATTTCATCCAGGATTAATGTGATATTTGCGAACGCTCCAGGATATAACAGATGATCGTTATTTTCACTGATCGCCCGAATTTGAAGTGTTCGTGTGTCGGTATTAATACGTGGCTCAATAGCATACACTTCGCCGGTAAAGGTTGAATCCACACCCTGTACTGTAAAATTGATTCCATCTCCTACTGTTACTCGTGAGATGTATCGCTCGGGGACGGAGAAATCGATCTTTATGGGATCCACTTCCTGCAGTGATGCAATGCGTGTGTTTGGCCCGATGTAAGAACCGACACTCACATATTTCAACCCGATCAAACCGGAAAATGGTGCCCGGATTTCTGTCTTCTCGATCTGTGCATCGATAAGCTTAAGTTCAGATCGAAGTACATTCACTTCGTTAAGGGTTGCGTCATAATCTTCCTGGCTGATTCCTCCTCTTTCAAGCAAGCGTCTTTGTCGATCTTCTCGCTGTTCGGCAAGATTCAATCGAAACTCAGCCCGTTGCTTCTGAGCCTGTAGTTCGCTGTCGTTGATTTTTACCAACAACTCTCCTTCCTGTACTTCACGCCCTTCCTCAAAATAGATATCTGTAATAATTCCGGAAGCCTCTGTACTGAGCTCTACAACTTCGTTTGCCTGGATTGTACCGCTGGAAAAAATTTCATCGTCAATGGTTTCATAGTCAACTTCAACAGCCTGGACTTCTAAAAGACTGTTGGCATTGGTATTGACGGCTGCCTGTTCTTCTCCGGTTGAGCTAAATAATGGTTTTACTTTGGGGTAAGACAATCCACCGATCACCAAAAGAATGATGATTATCGTGACTATTCTCTTCAAAAAAGCACCTAATAATGTATGGTTGAGATTATAAACTTCGTAAACATCGAAAGTTAAAATATAGTTCTGAATAAAGAACCTTTTTCAATGTAAAATAATGTTCTAAATCATCTTTTACGATAAATAAATTGTTAATGTTTTAAATTGAAACAATGAGAATGCTATTGTATGTTGTACTGTCTTGAATTCGTACGGTAAAAGAAGCTGTAAGATTCTATGGATATTAACCAAGAACAAATTATCATTTATGAAAAAATTAGTACTCACCACGCTGCTTTTTAGTCTTCTGACCACTTCTAAAGTCATTAGTCAGGATTCAAAATTCACAGTTACTGTAGACGAACCTAAAAATGGATCTGTAACTCTTGATCCGGCTTTACCTGCTGATGGCAAGTATGAAAAAGGAACAATCGTCACTGTTACCGCAACCCCAGATGCCGGCTATGTAACCGATGCCGTTTATTATTCAACACAAGGTCAGTGGGGAGCTATGTATTATGATTCTCCTCGTGTCTCATCCCTGAAAGTAACTGTGGATGAAGACAAACATGTTGGTGCTTACTTTGTTAATGAATCTTTGGTCGAAGGATTTACGGTCACATCTGATATTGAATACGCAAAACCGGGTGTAAAAACGCTGAAATATGATGTCTATTCACCTGAAGGGGCCGTTGACCTTCCGATTTTGGTGATTATTCACGGCGGAGGCTGGCGTTCCAACGATGAAGATATTATGCGCGGAATGGCGCGACAATTTGCACGAGGTGGTAATTATGTTGTAGCCAGCATCGACTACCGCTGGCTGGGAACAGGTGATGGAGATGAAACTCCCAACTCTATGCCTGCTTTAATCGAGGATGTATACGGAGCCATTGCCCATATCCAGGAACACGCCGACGAATATGGTGGAGATCCATCCAAAATCGTGCTTACAGGTGATAGCGCCGGCGGACATCTTTCAGCCTCCGCGGCTACCATGCCTACAATGATTGGCGATGGCGGTTTTGGCAAATCCGATGGAGTTTATGAATATTTACCAACCTACCTCCCTGAAGCAAAATCTGCGAATGATGTTCGGCACGAAATTACGTCAGCCATAAAAGGTGTGGCCCCCACATACGGCGTGTTCTCATTCAGCGGAGATAACATGCGACAAATGCTGGGCATGAATAATGCCGGTAATGCTGAAGTTGAGGCGATCTCTCCCATCAACAATATTCCAAGTGCAGATGAACGCCAGGTGCCTCATTATTTAATTCGAGGAACACAAGACCCTCTAATTTCTGACGAAAATGTAACAGCGTATATGGATGCATTGACCGAAAAAGGTCAGCGTGTTGAATACGTTCAGGTTGGAGGGGCCGGTCATGCATTCTTCGACTGGAAACCAAATGACGCTACGGTTCAAACCTTTGAGAAATATGGCCAGTATTATATCGAACAGATGGAGCATTTCTTCGATTCTGTTCTCGCCGATTCATAAACAAAAAAGGCGATGAATATTCGTTCATCGCCTTAAAATCAATTACAAAATTTTATCACGTGGGGATAATTCATGAATTACCCCTACGCCTATAAAGGGATCTTATGCTATCTGCGCGTCAAGTTGTTTCTTGATTTGAGTTTTGGGCACAGCTCCTACTATTTGGTCCACAACTTCGCCCTCTTTAAAAATCAGCAGAGCTGGGATACTTCTGATTCCATACTTCACGGAAACTTCAGGATTGTTATCAACATTTACTTTGCCAACTTTTGCCTTTCCTTCATATTCGCCTGCAAGTTCCTCTACAATCGGTCCAATCATACGGCATGGTCCGCACCATTCAGCCCAAAAATCTACAAGAACGGGTGAATCGGAACTTTCTACTTCATCGGCAAAATTATTGTCTGTTAACTCTAGTGGTTTACTCATAGTGCTATTTTAATTTTATCAATTAGGCGTTTAAGATCGTAAAATTAATGTCAATAACCATATATCAAATAGTTATCAATCTGATTGCAAAACTTTATTAAAATTAGTGCGTTTTCTGGTTGTTATTCATTAAATGAACAGCCTCTTGGCCTACAACATTTCGCAGACCTTTCATCAATTCATTGGTTGGTTCCACAACATACTTTCTCACACTCATCTGAATCGGTTTAGATGCATGCTCCGATTTTATCTGCAGCTTCACGGGAGTTTCTCCCGAATTACTTCCAAATAATGTTGCCATTTCCTGAAGGTCTTCTTCAGAAATTTCAGAGGTATCCAGTTTGATATTCAACTGTAACTGATTCTGAAATTTCTCACGCAGATTTTCAACCCGTTCAAGGCTATTTGCAATGATTTTCGGTGGTGTATCACGCTGAGAAATGGTTCCTTCTATCAGCAGAACCGTATCCGGAGCAATAAGTCCCTGGTGCCTGTCGTACACTTCGCTGAAGACCAATACTTCAATACTTCCCTTCAGATCTTCCACCTGTACAAAAGCCATCGGCCGGCCTTTTTTATCGGTGATTCGTTTCACAGCCGTAATAATGGCGACCACTTTTACCTTTTCGCGATCATTCAACTCAGAAAGTTTTTCAATGTCCAGTTTATGGCTTGCAAACAGTTGCGCATCCTCTTTGTACCGATCCAACGGATGACCACTCAAATAAAACCCGATCAGCTCTCGCTCTTTATTAAGGCGCTCAATATTCGTCCATGGCGGACAATCACGAAGTTTTGGTTCCTGAACGAAACCGCCGCCTGAGGATCCGTCCCCAAACAAACTAACCTGGTTGAGCCGCTCCTCTTCCTGTTTTCGTGATGCGTAACTCAATACATCTTCAATACTTGCCAAAAGCTGAGCTCTGTTTTCATGAAGAGTATCGAAGGCACCGGCCTGTGCAAGACTTTCCATCGTTTTCTTATTGCAAACACGGGTATCAATGCGGGATGAAAACTCAAAAACGGTTCTGAATTCACCCTTCTCCTTTCTGTTTTCTACAATTTTCTGAATCGCACCCGATCCCACTCCTTTAATGGCAGAGAGTCCATATTGAACGCGACCATCTCTGGCCACAAATTTTCCTTCGGCGGTGTTGATATTCGGCGGATCAACTGGGATCCCGATTCGCTGACACTCTTCGATAAAGAAACTCACTTTCGAAATGTTACCCATGTTATGGCTCAACACAGCAGCCATATATTCTGCCGTATAATTAGCCTTAAAATACATGGTTTGATACGCTACAACTGAGTATGCCGCCGAGTGCGATTTGTTAAATCCATAGCCGGCAAACATCGCCATCTTGTCGAAGACTTTCTTTGCGGTATCTTTGTCGTAGCCTTTTTCAACTGCCTGGCTGACAAATTTTTCCTCTTCCGGTGGCAACAATTCAGGTTGTTTTTTACCCATAATTCGCCGCAGTACATCCGCTTCACCAAGTGTGTAACCGCCCATTCGCTGCGCCACTTTCATGATCTGCTCCTGGTAGATCATAATCCCGTAGGTCGGCTCCAGGAGATCGATTAGATCTTCATGATCGTACTCAACTTTCTCTTCCACATGCTTTCGCTTGATATAATCGGGGATAAACTGCATCGGTCCCGGCCGGTACAACGCGTTCATGGCAATCAGATCGTTGATACTCGTAGGTTTGAGCTGCTTCAGGTACTTCCGCATGCCGTCCGACTCAAACTGGAAAATTCCTACCGTAGCACCTTTCTTGAACATCTTAAAGGTTTTCTCATCGTCCAGCGGAATATCATCAAGGTTGTACTCTACTCCGTGATTTTCTTTCACAAACTGAATGGCGGTTTTCAGGATGGACAATGTCTTCAACCCGAGAAAGTCCATCTTCAGCATCCCGGCATCTTCAATCACTTTGCCGTCGAACTGTGTGACATACAGATCCACATCTTTGGCGGTACAGATCGGGATGTACTTGGTTAGTTTATCCGGTGCGATGATAATTCCGGCAGCATGAATCCCGGTATTTCGAACCGACCCTTCAAGCGTTTCTGCCATTTGGAGCGTTCGCCCTTCAAGTGATTCTGATTGTTTAATCTCTTTCAGTTCTTTTACTTCCCCGAACGCTTCCTCAAGTGAAATCCCAATTGTTTCAGGGACAAGTTTGGCGAGACGATCCGCATCAGACAACGGCAGATCCAACACACGTGCTACGTCCCGAACCGATGAGCGAGCTGCCATCGTACCAAACGTAATGATGTGCGCAACCTGAGCTTTGCCGTATTTATCGACAACATAATCGATCACTTTTTGGCGGCCATCATCATCAAAATCAATGTCAATATCAGGCATCGATACACGCTCGGGATTCAGAAATCGC
>CAYRDO010000143.1:0-10539 GCA_964422985.1 uncultured Rhodohalobacter sp.
GATGTCCAAGCCGGATTCCTCGTGAATTTACCGATATAATTCATCCTCAAGTGATTCACCCAACTCCACACCACCACCCGGCGGCATCCAAATGGGTTCGGGACGGGTGGGCGAATTGATTTTTGCAAGAAGAAATGAGGAATCTTGCACGATAATCGCGCAGGCTCGTACTCGCACTTTATTTGAGAATCGGGAGTCTGTCACAAACTATTTTTGAGGAGTAAATCCCCTCTTGAGAGGGGAAAGATAACGGAGCGTTCAGCGAAGTGATCAGGGGTGTGTTTGCACGAACTTAATTTTACATCTTTATCACATTACAAAAATTTACACACCCCTAAATCCCCTCTCAAGAGGGGACTTTTATTACGAAACGGCTTCTTTTGATTCCTCGGAATCTACATTTTCGCCTTTGCTTTTACTTAAGGATGCACCAACAAACGCTACAAAAAGTGGATGCGGCTCATTTACAGTACTCTTCAATTCCGGATGGAACTGAACGCCGACGAACCATGGGTGAGATTCAATTTCAATCATCTCCACCAAATCACGTTCGGGGTTAATTCCGGCGATCATCAAACCGGTATCGAACAATTTTTCCCTGTATTTGTTGTTCACCTCAAACCGGTGCCGGTGACGCTCTTCAATTAATTCTTCTCCATACGCAGCTCTGGCTTTCGTATTTCCGGTTATTTTACACTCGTATTTTCCAAGCCGCATCGTCCCGCCCTTATCTTTAATCTCAAGCTGATCAGGCATAAAATCGATGACGGGATATTCACTATTCTCATCAAATTCCGTACTGTTTGCTTCCATTAAACCGGCACAATTTCTGGCGAATTCAATCACCGCACATTGCATTCCAAGACAAATTCCAAAAAATGGGATCTCATTTTCACGAGCATATTTTACGGCAGCTAACTTTCCATCGATTCCTCTGTCACCAAATCCGGGCGCAACTAAAATGCCGGATACATCTTTCAGCCGTTTCTCAACATTTTCATCCGTAATAAAATCAGACTGAACCCATTTGATATTCACCCGGGTATCGTTCATGGCACCGCCGTGGATCAACGCCTCAGCAATGGATTTATAAGCGTCATGGTGTTCCACATATTTTCCAACCAGGGCGATGGTTATCTCATTCGAGGGATGCTTGATTTTATCAACAAATCCTTTCCATTTTTCCAGATCAGCATTTTTTGCAGGCAGATTCAGTTTCTCAATCACCCTGCTGTCCAATCCCTCAGCCTGCATCAGAAGAGGAACTTCATAGATACTATCCGCATCCAACGAGGCTACTACATCTTCATAATCTACATTACAGAAGAGCGCAATTTTCTTCCGGATCGATTCATCCAATTGATACTCAGATCGGCACACCAACAGGTCGGGACTCATTCCGCTTTCAGAAAGTGTTTTTACAGAATGCTGTGTGGGTTTGGTCTTCAACTCACCCGCAGCCGCCAGGTATGGAACAAGCGTCAGGTGAATGGAAAGCGTATTTTTTCGTCCCACATCATACCGTAGTTGTCTCATCGCTTCAATGTACGGCAAACTCTCGATGTCACCCACCGTACCGCCAATTTCAACGATAACTACATCAAAATTTTCTGATTCGCCAAGGCCAATCACATGAGATTTAATCTCGTCTGTTACGTGCGGAATTACCTGCACGGTTTTTCCGAGATATTCGCCGTGCCGCTCTTTCATAATCACATCATAATAGACCCGGCCGGTGGTAACGTTATTTTCCTGCGACGTTCGAATTCCTAAAAATCGCTCGTAGTGACCTAAATCAAGATCGGTCTCTGCACCGTCATCTGTCACATACACTTCGCCGTGTTCGTACGGGTTCATAGTACCTGGATCGACATTGATATAAGGATCCAGCTTTTGAATGGTTACACGAAGGCCGCGAGCGACTAAAAGCCTTCCAAGAGATGCACAAATAATGCCCTTGCCGAGTGATGATGTAACTCCTCCTGTTACAAAAATATATTTAGTTGCCATAAGGTGGGTTGGATACGTGGTTGTGGGTTGCAGGAAAATAGCAGGCGTTTCATTCCCATTCAAACCAAAACCACAAACTTGGCAAAAAACTTATTTTTTTAGGCGGATTCACGTAGGTTCTGATCGGTAACTTCACGTAGCAGATTCGGCTTGTCTGAAAATATTCCGAAAGCTCCTTTTTTGATCCACTTTTTCATTTCGCTCTTTCGGTTCACGGTGTAGATCAAAAATCGTTTTCCTTCACTCTCTAATTCTGTCCGCCACTTATTATTCATTTCTGATTTACTGCAATGAAAGAAATCTGCCACAGAATCTTTCATCAGTTGAATTGGACTGCTTTTTTTAGAACTTTTTTTGTGATAAAGGAGACCGGTGAAAATTTGAGGTTCAATTTTTTTGATGCGTTTAACAGCCCGATAATCAAAACTGGAGATGATGACCTGTTTTTCCATTCCCGTTTGCCGAACCAGTTCTACAACTTTTTCTTCAACTCCCCCGTCAACTGAATCGCTTACGGCTTCTCTTTTGATCTCGATGTTGACCATCATCTTTCCTGAAGTCCACTCTAATACCTCTTTAAGTGATGGAATCTTCTCTCCCTGATATTCAATCGAAAACCATTTCCCTGCATCCAATTGCCGGAGTTCATTAAACAGGAAGGAAGAAATGAACCCTTTTCCATTGGTGTGCCGATTGAGTTTGGCATCATGAAAAACAACAGGAATACCATCTTTCGAAAGCTGAACGTCGAGTTCAATCATATCCGCATTCATCTCATCGGCCATCCGAAATGCAGACATTGTATTCTCTGGTGCATAATAACTCGCACCGCGGTGGGCAATCACAAGAAACTCTTTATCCAGAAGTGTTTTTTGATCCTCACTCAACATCAACCCGAACCCTTCAGGATTGTGTCGAACTTGCATCCAGATGCTGTTTCAAATAGTCGGATAATTGCTCAATCTGATTGATCTGCCAGTAGAGAAGCACAACATTGAGCACAAAAATAAAGGCGAGAAGGTAATACACCCAGTCATCAAATGGCTGATAACCGTTGAAGTACGCATACGCTAAACCCAGAATCACAACAACATTAAAGATAATCTGAATCCATTTTGAACGGTGCTTCTTCTCCAGCTTGGTGATCTTTTCATCATCTGCAAGTTCTTCCTGGTTTCGAAGATGAACTCGCTCAAACATCTCAAAACGATCTTCTTCATTCATAATCAGTCACTAAAGCCAATTAATTTTGCGAATCAACAACCCGGCGAATCGCCTTGTTGATGAGACTGTCAAATGATCCTTGTAATGAAACAATTTGGTAGATCAGAAATACCCCTACCATGCTTGAAATACTCCCAAGCAGCGTTAGCAAAGCTGAAACCCAAAGTGGCGTTATAAATCCTAAAATGGTTATACTTACCAACGTTAATCCACTAACAATCAATAGTACCCCGGATAAAAATGGAATAAAGGTTTGGATGTTCGAAAACAGCAATCTAAATCGGTATCTTGTACCTTTGTTCGATTTGCTAACTTGCAGTTGCAGATCTTTGTAAGATGAGGTTGATCTTTTAGGTTGATCTGTCATAGGATTGGATCTTTTTCAAACTCCATATCTAAAGTACGAAGTGTTCACCATTAAGAAAAGTTTTTAGAATTCATTGGACGAATCAAACGAATTTATTTACGGTAAAAATCCTGTTGAAGAATTGCTCCAAAACCGAGCGGATGAGGTGGAAAAAATTTACATCAACAGGAAGTTAAACAAGCAATCATTTTCCAATATTCTCACCCTCGCTTCTAATAACCGTGTTCCTGTTGTGGAGGTTCCCGGATCTAAATTATATGAGTTGGTTGGGAACGTGAATGACCAGGGAATTGTGGCTGCCGTCAGTCAGATTCAATATGAAGAATTCGAGGATTGGCTGGAGAGAATTGAACCGGATCAAAATACCGGAATTTTGCTGCTTGATGAGATTGAGGATCCACATAATTTTGGGGCTATTTTACGAACCGCTGCTGCTTCCGGGATGGATGCGGTAATTGTGCCCAAACATCGTCAGGCACCGGTGAGTGCAGCCGCTTATAAAACAAGCGCCGGAACCGCCGGACGAATCCCGATTGTGCGGGCTGTAAATCTCAATCAGGCAATTTTGAAATTGAAGGACAACAAATTCTGGATTGCCGGACTTGATATGGATGGTGACTCTCTTCTGTGGGAACAAACGTTCGACGTGCCTATGGCTTTCGTGATTGGAAATGAAGGCCGCGGAATGAGACAAAAAACCGGCGAGCACTGCGATTTTCTATTATCAATCCCGATGTATAACGGAGTGGAATCTCTCAATGCATCTGTAAGCGCCGCACTGGTTTGCTACGAATGGCGCCGACAAAAATTGAAGTGATGTGTGTGAGACATGGTATTTTTAAAACCACAAATGAGTTTTGTACCACTATTATAATTGGCTGAGTATAAAATTTTATGCCATTGAGAAAAAATACCATGTCTTAATAAGTGCGGCTGCGCTGTTAATACAACAGATACTGTTCTCTCCTCTCAAGAAAATCACCCAGATCAAAATCGAGCTCATCCACAGATAATTCTCCGCTCATCAATTGATCAATCTCGTTTGAGCCCGCCAGGAGGTAGATAAAATCTCTAGTCTCATAATCAGGAGTGGATTGAACAAGCGTTGCAAAAATCTGGAGACCGGCTCGAACTGGATCGACATCATATCCGCTTAGTTCAAGTTTCACTCCTCTGCACAACGTGTTTTCATGCTTCGGACTAATCGCCACGCCGGGAATCGAAACCGGTGTAAATTCAGTCGCTTGAACAGAAAGATCATCAGAAAGGCCATTTAAATTGTCAAAATCTTCATCCGACAAGTTCATTGCCGGGGCGCCCATTGTCAGAAACGGATCGTCGGTGCCTCGACCTTCCGATAAACTTGTCCCCTCGAAAAAGACCGTTCCCAAATACATAAAGGCATGATCGAATGTTGGCAAATTTGGAGAGGGCGCAACCCACTCAAGCCCGGTATCCGGCCATTTCATATCGCGGGTCCAGCCTTCCATTTGGATGACACGAACATCCGGTTGGGCCTCCGTATCAAGCCAATTTTCGCCAACGGCCATTTCGGCAAGTTCTCCGAGTGTCAATCCGTGAGCAACCGGAATTGGGTACGCACCCACAAATGACTGGTACTCATCTTCCATCAACCATCCGCTCACATAATCACCACCTGCGGGATTTGGCCGATCCAGAATCCAAACCGGAACTCCGGCATCGGCGGCGGCTTCAATCACCAAACCCATCGTGGCGTTATAAGTATAAAATCGAGCGCCAACATCCTGCATATCAAACAAAAGAAGATCCACTTCCTCAAGCATTTCGGGAGTTGGTTTTCGGGTGTCTCCATAGAGAGAAAAAACCGGCAAACCTGTTTGTTGATCTTCACCGTCTTCAATCTTTTCACCCGCACCGGCTTCACCGCGAAATCCGTGCTCTGGCGCAAAAAGTGCCGATATGTTGACATCCAACGCCATTAGCGTATCCAGCATATGGGTATCGCCGATTCGGGCCGTAGGATTCATCACCAATCCAACACGCTGTCCCTCCAACTCATCCAGATGATTTTCAATCAGTATTTCCGCTCCGGTTCGAACTTTCGCCGGTTCCGCTTCCTCTGCAGTTGTTTCATCGGGTTGACTGCAAGAAATCAGAGTAAAAGCGAGAAGCGAAAGAAGTAATAACCGAAATTGGATGAGCATAAACTATAATATTTGATTGATGAGAATCCCCTCCTTTTAAAGGAGGGGCATGGGCTGGTTATCTCTCCCCTTGAGGGGAGTGTCCCGACACTTCGGGGCGAGGGGTGTAGGCTATCGTCGCTTTTGCATCAACACCCCTCTGCATTTCTCAAGAACATTTGAGAAATCCTGTCTTCCCTGAAAGGGAGACGATTCTAAGCCTTATTCGCTACGACGTCAGATTCAGCGAAGAAATAAGCCGCTTCAATTTTTCCATTTTCTACAGAATCAGAGCCGTGAACGATGTTTTCTCCAACGCTGTCGGCAAAGTCAGCGCGAATGGTTCCCTCATCAGCTTCATCAGGGTTGGTTGCGCCAATCAGCTCACGGAAGTCTGCAATAGCATTTTCTTTTTCGAGGATCATCGGTACACAAGCGCCGCTGCTCATAAATTCAACCAGTTCACCAAAAAAAGGTCTCTCTTTGTGAACCGCATAAAATCCACCGGCGGTGTCTTCGGTTAGTTTCGTCATTTTCATCGCTACGATTTTGAATCCCGCTTCCTGAATTCGTTTGGTTACCTCTCCGATCAGATTTTTTCGTACACAATCGGGTTTCAGGATCGTCAATGTTCGTTCTACTGCCATGGTCAATACTTAACTTTTGGGTTTATCAATTTCAATGATTTTTCAGCCAGCAAAGATACTGTTTAATGCAGAAAATCCCGAAATGAGTTTCAGCCATAAAATCACGAAAACAGTAAAATAATTTTGTGATTTTGTGTTTTAGTGGCCTTACTTACCATTATGCTTCTGAATTTAAAATATCTAACAAAACAAACTCCTCATGTCAAAATCCAGCTCAAAACCGCATCCAAGTATTGCATCGCACACATCCACAATGGGAAAGAAAAAGAGAATCGGGCTTGTAGCCCACGATTATCGTAAACCTGACCTGATCGACTGGGTTGATTACAACCGTGATACACTGAAAAAACATACACTTTTCGGAACCGGAACAACCGGTGGTTTGATTGAAAAGAAGCTTGACCTCGATGTCCATTGCTTTATGAGTGGTCCGTTAGGTGGTGATCTTCAATTGGGAGCGGCTATCGCAGACAGTAAACTAGACATCCTGATCTTTTTCTGGGATCCGCTCCAGGCCCAGCCTCATGATGTGGATGTAAAAGCTCTCCTTCGAATTTGTGTGGTGTACAACATTCCGTTGGCCTGCAGCCGCTCGTCTGCCGATTTCCTGATTTCATCCGAACTGCTGGATAAACCCTACGAGCGTTTTCTGGTGGATTATGGGGAGAGGTTGAGGAATTTGAAGGTGGAGGAGTAAATCGGGAACCAGTATACAAGTTCAAATATATATCATTCTCTTAAATACGTGATTCCCATGAGTCTGGAGCTCTCCGCTGATGTAGAATTGCAAAAACGGTAATTGAATCAGATTCATCAATAAAATAGATAGAGAAAGGAAATTTGGATACAATAGCTCTCCGAACATTATTTTTAAAAACTACTTGATAGTGCTTCGGGTCCTGAAGAACTGAAGCTATTTTTACATCTACACACCGAATGAACTCTTTACCTAAATCTTGATAATTATCCTCATACCAATGATATGCGTCATCTATATCTTTCTCTGCTTGTGGAGTTAATGTGAGCGTTTTAGACACGATTTTCTAAAGATATTTTTGCCGGATTTCATCCCATGATTTACCGTTGGCCTTATCTTCCTTTAACGACTCTAGCCGACTTTCAAGAATGGTTTTATGATGGTCCGGCACTTCAAGCTGATCAGGATCTGAAGCGATAGAATCCCACAAAGCTTCCACCAATATTATCTTCTCTTTTTTGCTGAGTTGAGATAACTCTTTGATTAATGTGTCTTCCATAACATTTTCGTTAGATTCAATAGCACAATTTGGCTAAAAAGTAGTTTGTATGCAATTATCGTATTTTGGAATATAAACAGCTGTAATATTCTGTTGGCTTACAATCACTCCTCGGGAGATTTCCTGATCTCATCCGAACTTCTGGATAAACCGTATGAACGTTTTCTTGTGGATTATGGGGAGAGGCTCAGGAATCTTAAAACAGATGAATAGTAATTTGATTTTTCTTTGTTTAGTTAAAAACAAATGCTTGGATTATTATTTAGGGCTTCTAAAATCAATTTCTAAATTATAGATAGATCTTCATCATGAAATTAAATCCTGCTAAAACCAAGAGACTTTCATTCATTAAGTATTTGTATAACACAGGGGTTGAACAATCTTATCGTTCAGAGCCTATAAATTATAGTTCAATTTTAGTTTTTCATGATGCAATTGAACTCTTTTTAGTTTTAGGTTGTGAGCACTTAAATGTTGGAAAGAAGAATATGGGCTTCTTAGAATATTTCAATTCTATTGAACAGAAATTAGAAACCTCACTTTCTCAAAGACAATCACTTATCCGTCTGAATAAAGCACGTGTAAACCTGAAGCATTATGGCGTTCTACCAAACAAATCAGAATTGGAGGGATTCCGAGCCATAACCAATGCTTTCTTTGAAGATAATACACCCATTATTTTTGATACTTCTTTTTCTACGATTTCTTTAGCGGACTTCATAGAGAATGAAATTGCCAAAGATCTTTTGAAAAAAGTAGAGAGAAATATAGCGGACGAAAATTTAAATACCGCAATTGATAACTGTGCTTTATCGTTTCAAGTTTTGATTGATGAATATCTCGAGAGTAAAGAAACGTGGTATGGTGATTCACCTTTTTCATTTCAGGATAGATCTGGATTTAAGATAAGGCAAGGTGATATCAGAAGAAATTTCAGTGGAACAAGTATAAATGATTATTCTAGGTCGGATAGAATCTTAGCTGACTATCTCGAAAGAATTAATACACATGTGAACAATCTCGAAGAAGCATTTAGAATTGTTGCTTTAGGTATTGACTATAGACGTTTTAGTAAATTTAAATTACTTACACCAAAGATCTTTAAAGTTTCGAAAAAAGAAATTGGTGACAAGCTGGATGAGCTAGAAGTTGCTAGAAATGAGAACTCTCCCCAATTATCAGCTAACAAAAATGATGTTGAATTTTGCTTTAACTTTACAATTGAAACTGCTCTAGCCTTTCAAGATTTTGATTTTGCGATTGAAGATTCAAAAAAAGTTAATAACTGAGTTTAAAAAATGAGACTTAAATCAATAATCCTACCAATCCTCTCAATCACCGCCCTCCTAACCGGCTGCGCCACTACTCAACCCGAAATCACCCATAACAATTTTAACAGTACGCTTTGGGTTCAGACGGCTGCGGAGTATGAGGCGAATGCTATCCAGGCGTTTAACAGCGCCGAGAGTAATATCGACGTGGCGTTGCGTGATAAATCGTGGACGGCCGCGCTGGAACAGGGAACCAATTATTCGCTAAAACCACCCGCCATCATTCTGGATATCGACGAAACGGTGTTGGACAATTCTCAATACCAAGCTCAGCTTGTATTGAACGATGAGCAATTCAGTATCCAAACCTGGGATAACTGGATCGCGATGGAATCTGCGCCGGCGGTACCGGGAGCTGTAGATTTCATCAACAATATGGATGCGCAGGGAGTGGATGTGATTTACATCACCAATCGGGAGTGTATTGTAAGAACAGATGGCGGACCGGAGTGTCCACAAAAAGAAGATACGATTGACAATCTGCTAAAAGTTGGAATCGAAGAAGTCGACCCGGATCATGTTTTCCTTAGCGGTGAACAACCTGGCTGGACCTCCGAGAAACAATCCCGACGAGAAGTGGTGGCATCCAATCACCGAATCATTATGCTCTTCGGCGATAATTTGGGAGATTTTCTACCCGATGTGTCGAGAAATATTACACAGGAAGAACGAGCCGAACTGGTTGAAAAATACAGCGAACACTGGGGGCGAAAATGGTTTATCCTCAGTAATCCCACTTATGGATCGTGGGATAGTATTTTGAGTGAACCGAAATCGGATTATTTGCAAGGAATCGAGCAGTAAAATCTTGATGGTCGACGCCCACACGCATATCGATCAGTATGGCGATGATCTCTCGAAAGCGCTGAATCAAATCAAAAAACGATCGATTCAAACGCTTGCTGTTTCAATGGATATTCCATCATTCCGCGAAACTCAACGAATTGCCAAAAACGAGCCGCTGATTATCCCATCCTTTGGAATTCATCCATGGAAAGCGCCGGAATATGTGGATCGGCTGGACGAACTTGATGAACCGCTTGAGGAAACAAAAGCGATTGGAGAGATTGGGTTGTGTCACCGGTTTGTGGATGATGAATCACAGTATCCGGCGCAACGAACCGTGTTCAACTATTTTCTAGATGGTGCTGAACAATCCGGAAAATTAATCAACCTTCATACCTCCGGAGCTGAGGAAGAAATTTTAGAATGTCTCAAGAATCGAAATCTTCCGGCGATCATCGTTCATTGGTATTCCGGTCCCCCGAAATTAGTTAAAGATTATCTTGATCTGGGAGCATATTTTACGATCGGCGTGGAAGTTCTTCAACCCCAAAAAATTCAAACTCTTGCCAGAGAATTACCGAAGGACCGCATTCTCACCGAAACGGATAATCCGTCAGGTTGGGAATGGCTCAACGGTGAAAAAGGATTCCCGGAGTTGATTGAACCTGTAGAATCGAAAATGGCTGAGATTCGGGGGTTATCAAAAGAGAAATTATCCCATACGATTGGTGAAAATTTTCATCGTGTTTTGAA
>CAYRDO010000144.1:0-10538 GCA_964422985.1 uncultured Rhodohalobacter sp.
GGTTTTAAACCCAGTTCTTTGGCTTTTTTCTCGCTCATTAACAGGACTGCAGCTGCTCCATCGTTAATACTACTTGCATTGGCTGCAGTGATGGTCCCTTCTTTATCGAACACCGGTTTCAGGTGAGGAATTTTTTCAAAATTGACGCGCTCCAATTCTTCATCCATCGTTACTTTCGTAATGTCGCCCTTACGTCCCTTCACCTTCATTTCAACAATTTCATTGTCGAAATATCCTTTTTCGTGAGCATTAATGGCACGTTTGTAAGATTCAATCGCGAACTCATCCTGTTGCTCTCGCGAGATGTTACACTCTTTTGCACAGATTTCGCCGGCATTTCCCATATGGAAATCATTGTATACATCCCAAAGGCCATCCAAAAGAATTCCATCTTCGGTTTTTGTGTGCCCAAGCTTTGAACCAAATCGATGTTTTTTGAGATAATAGGGAACGTTGCTCATGCTTTCCATTCCGCCGGCAACCATAATTTCATTTTGTCCTAATGCTATTTGGTCGGCAGCAATCATAATTGCTTTTGTTCCGGAAGCGCACACTTTGTTCACTGTTGTAGCAGGGGTTCTTTCTGATAATCCTGCTTTCATCGCGGCTTGTCTTGCAGGCGCTTGACCAATACCGGCCGTGAGGACATTTCCCATCACCACTTCCTGAACATCATCAGGTTTAATTCCCGCTGATTTGATTACCTCATAAATGACGGATGAACCCAACTCGGGTGCGGTTAGGGATGAAAGGCTTCCGCCAAATGAACCAACCGGTGTCCGTTTTGCCTCAACAATAACTACATCAGACATAGAGCTGTAATTTTATGATTCTATAGCTTGTTTTAAATCCTCAACCAAATCTTCAGCATCTTCCACACCTAAGGAGAGTCGGATTAACGAATCGGTTAAACCGGCTTTAAGTCTGACTTCCCTGGGAATGGATCCGTGTGTCATGGAAGCAGGGTGACTTATTAACGATTCTACACCTCCTAAACTCTCAGCAAGCGTAAATATTTTAGTGCCGGACATCACTTCATTTGCTCTTTCAATCGTATCATCCTTCAGGCAGAATGAAACCATCGCACCAAAATCACTCATCTGTTTGGCGGCAACATTGTGCTGAGCGTGAGATTTTAATCCGGGATAAAATACTTTATCAACGTTGGGATGGGACTCCAGCATTTCCACAATTTCTTTTGCGTTTTCTACCGATCGCTGAACCCGAAGATGAAGTGTTTTAATACCTCTTAAGGTAAGATAGCAATCCATGGGGCCCGGAACGGCACCGCATGCTTTTACCTGGAAACGAATTTTTTCCATGAAATCTTCATTTGATGATGCCACCGCACCGCCAATCACATCGGAATGGCCGCCAAGATATTTTGTGGTAGAGTGCATCGCTACATCAGCCCCAAGTTCTAATGGCTTTTGCAGATAGGGAGAAGCAAAAGTGTTATCGACCATTGAAAGAGCCCCGGCTTCTCGTGCTAGCTTCGCAACTTCTTCTATATCGATGACTCGAAGCAAAGGATTCGTTGGCGTTTCAATCCAAACAATCTTTGTTGATTCTTTTATTGAGGCTTTCACCTCCTCCAGATTTGTCATATCGACAAAAGAAAATTCAATTCCGTACGGCTCAAAAACCTGGCGAAATAACCGGTATGTTCCACCATAAAGATCGTTTGTGGATAGAACATGATCACCGGGTTTTAATGTTTTGATGATCGCATCAATCGCCGCTACACCGCTGGAAAAACACGCACAAGAATCGGCTTCTTCGAGGCCCGCAATCATTTTTTCCAGAGCTGTTCGGGTTGGATTCCCAACACGGGCATAATCGTATCCTTTATGAACATTTGGCTTCTCCTGTGCGTACGTAGAGGTTTGAAAGATCGGAGGCATGACGGCACCTGATGTTTCCTCAGGTTCTTGTCCGGCATGTATCGCTTTTGTGTTAAACTTCATGAATTGATTTAAAAATTATATGATCGTTCAATCGATTCTGCTTCTTCTTGCATCCCTAAATCCAGATATACTTGATACAAATTATTGATGTATCCGAGATTTTCAGAGTTTATCTCTGCAAGTCGTTCCCAAAGAGGGAGAGAATATTCTATAAAATCGTTTTCGAGCTCCTCAAGTTCACCATCCTCATCAGGCAGTTTGCTTAATCTCTCAGAAGCTTTTTTATAGAAAGAGGCCATTCTATACAAGTTTTCCTCAGATGTGGGCAAAGATTTCTGAATGGTTTCAAAGATGGAGTGGACGGAAGAAAGAAGACTCGTTAACTCCTCCCGATCCTCATCTGATAGTTCGTTATTGGAATTGCCTGATACATATGAATCGGTTTTTGATTCAAACAGATAATAGAGTTCAGTAGCAAGGGATTCCTGGTAAGAATATCGAGTAGGGTACTCCTCCGAAAGTTCTTCAAGCATTTCGATGGTTTCTTCATGCTTATTGCTTAGAATCAATACGTTAATCAAGCCATGTCGGTACAGCAATTTATCGGGATTGGATTCAACAAGAGCTCGATACCGGCGTTCAGCTTCAACTAGATCACCGGATTCCAGATAGAGGTATGCAAGCTTCTCGGCGATTGCCGGATTATAACTGTCTTTTTGCTGTTCTGCCTGTTCCAGCACTTGAATTGCCTCATCAACATTTCCATGCTGATATTGAGTGGTTGCCAGCAGATTGTAGGCTTGTAAGCTATCCGGGATCAGAGTGATTGCATTCTCAAAGTGAGAGGTGATTCTGGAAACTTCTTCATCCGATCGGTTTTCCTGGTCTTTTTGTAACAGGCTGATTCCATTTTGCTGCTCTGTATGCCAGGCCTCAAATAAAATTTCATCCAAAGAACCTGAAATCTGTGAACTGGATGAATAACTATTGGCAATATCC
Source organism: uncultured Rhodohalobacter sp. (assembly GCA_964422985.1). Classification (GTDB taxonomy): domain Bacteria; phylum Bacteroidota; class Rhodothermia; order Balneolales; family Balneolaceae; genus Rhodohalobacter. Next base: position 2,907 of record CAYRDO010000144.1, read on the forward strand.
CGAAGATTCAAATAAATAGGATAACGGTTCTGCGGATTCGAAAAGGTTTGAGAGTAACGGTATAAAAGTTGAGCTTTTTCAGTCTGCAGATCAATATCGTCCGGATTTTCTGATATTTCCCGATTGATATCACTTAACTGTTCTTGAAGTGGGGCCTCATCATTCGATGAATTTGCTGACTCCGTATCTTGGAGCGTACTACATGAAAGAGCAAAAAAAATCCCGAATGCAAGTACGAGACTTAGCATTCGGGGAATTCGGTAATTCATAAATTTTTTAGTTGGAGTTACCAGAGTTGTCCATTCCGGCTTTTTCCATAGCTGCTTCAGCCTCTTCTTCCATACCTAAAGCGGTATAAACCTGGAAGAGAGATTGCCAATTTTCCGGATTGTCTGGGTTAATTTCGGCAGCACGTTCATAATACTGTCGTGCTTGCTCTAAGTTTTCTTTAGCCCTGGTATCGTATTCATTTGCCAGTTCATTGTCGGTCGTATTATTTCTACGCTCAAACAAGTTTGCTGCGCGATTCTGATAAATGATACCAAGAATAAAGTTGGCTGATTCATCATCGGGAACAAGCTCAACAACTTTCGTCATCTCTCGGATAGAAATCTCAGAAAGCTCGTCGATCTCTTGTTCTTTAGCTTCAATTTCAGACTCGAGTTCTGCAATTTCAGATTGTGTTTGCTCTAACTCTTGTCCACGCTGATTTCTGGCAGCCTGGCGAAGCTCAAACAATTCCTCATAAAGATCTGAAACCTCGTTGGAAATACGTTCAACACTTTGGTAAACCTGCGTACCCAAAACTCGTCGGTACTGTGGATTTTCAGGTTCGTTTTCAATTAACTCCTCAACAAGAGATATTGCACGTTCTCTTTCACCTGCCTGTATATATGCATCCGCCAGGAATTGGACAAACATGGTTTCCTCAGGATAGGTTTCTCGTCCTTCCTCAGAAAGCTCAATAGCTCTCTCGTAGTTATTCTGATATAAGTAGAGACTAATCAGGTATTCGTAATCTTCAGGCTTGGGTTGTTCCAGAAGTTGCATTGCTTTTTCATAACTCGTAATAGCTTCTTCAACCTGATCCAATTGGAAATGGGTTGATGAGATTACCTGGTATGTCATTGAACTATCAGGATTGATAGTAGCTGCATTTTTCAGGTGGGCAAGTGAAGTTTCATAGGGGTTTTCCGTTGCATTAAACAGACTGTCTTCATTTTGGATGTTTACCCCCATGTTGTATTCATCTGCCCAAAATGATACAACTGAATTATTTAATTGCTCAAGTTCTTCGGGTTCTTCCGGTTGCTCTTGCATCAAAGATTTTGCTCTGTCAAATGATGAACGTGCATTCTCATAAACAGGTAATCTTGAACTCGGCGGCTGCATTTCAAACGCCTGAGAAGATAACACTATCCCTTTATAATAGTGTGCAACGTAATTTGATGAATCCTCTGCAATAGCTGTGTTAACGACCTCAAGTGCTTCGTCAAAGTTACCTGTAATCAGGTTTGTCTGCACATCGTTAACCAACGGGCTAGTTGTTTCACACGCCCAAAAAAGCAGTAAGGGAGCGATTAGTAAAAGGAGTACTTTGGATCTTTTCATGTTTATATGAGTGATGTTTTTCAGAATTAAATTAATAGTTTGAAAGTAACCATATAAAGAGGATTCCGCAATATTAGCTTCCTCTGTAAGATGTTAAGATAAGTTGATTTACTTGAATAATAGATTTTTCTTGTAATCTATTATTACTAATGATTTTTATACTGAATGAATTCAATAATATGTTAAAGAAAATAGTAAAGACTGATAAAGCGCCTGCGGCAATCGGGCCCTATAGTCAGGCAGTTGTACATCAAAACACAATCTACTGTTCCGGACAAATTGCACTTAATCCTGAAACGACGGAATTAGAAAGCGAAAATGTTGAGGAACAGACCACACAGGTGATGAAAAATATCGAACAGATTCTTCTTGAGGCCGGAAGCAGTTTCAGCAAGGTTTTAAAGTGCTCTATCTTTTTGGCTGATATGAATGATTTTTCTGCTGTGAATGAGATCTATGGGAGTTATTTCCCGGAACAACCACCTGCAAGGGAAACGGTGGAGGTGAGCCGGCTTCCGAAAGATGTTAAGATTGAAATTAGCTGTATTGCATATATCTAATTTTAGAAAGAGAGTGATGATGTTTTTGTCGTGCGATTTCCAATCCTGTCAAAAACACTCATTACAACGGTATTCTGTCTTGATGGTGTAAACCCGGGAATGTAGTAAAATAAGGAACCTCTGTCGGGATCGTACTCAACAATTCCGGGTTCTCCGTTTACCGTAATTTTAGATGATTGATAGTCAATCCCAGTACCCCGGTCGATGGCCGGTACTCTGACAACGTAATTTCCATCGAGTTTTTTTTCGATCCGGGGATTGCCTAACCACGGGGCTGTATTGTCTTCCATAATTATCAAACTGCTGATTTCTCTCATAGGTGATCGAATCAACCCTTGATCATTTGAAGCTCCCATGAAATAAGTTCGGCCTCGAAACTTATCAACAGAAAATAGTCCCAGGCTCTCATTGTTTTTTAAATCATCAGGGAGGATATAGTTGAAGTAAATTTCCCCATCAATAGGTAAACGATCGGGGGAGAAATTGAATTGAATTTCATTATTAACACGCTCAATATCTAGATGAAGGTTAAGTGTATCATATAGTGCTTTTTCAGGAAATTTTATCCAAAGGCGCTGGTCGGGAGTATAAAATTCCTGTTTTTTGCCGGGCTCTAACTTTGTTTCTATAGATGAGTTTGAGCTAAATCTCGTAGAACTATGGTGTTTTAAAACATCGAAGGGGATAGGTTGTGAGCTTGCAAGTACGGGAGTGTCATTTTGAAACGAAACATAATTTCTATTTACATTAAATGGCTTTCTTTCCGCCTTGGGAGAAGGATACGTAGAAACATGAGTAACCGGGTTGATGCTATTATTTCCCTGAACATTAAGAGTTACCCTTGCCTCCGTTCGGTTTCCATACACATCAGATGCAATAATTTGAATAGGATAGCGCCCCTCGTCAAGTGCCAACACTCCTTCGTTTTTTAGTTTTTCATAGATGGGGAGCTGATTCCCTTTTACACGATATAACCGTTGGAATCCCCGCCGTCTTTCTGCAAGAATTTGATACGATCTGTCAAGAAACATCTGTCTACCTTCGGGATATGAAAATTGATCAACTTTTGAATGGAAAAGAGTATCTGATTCATGCACCATCGTAAGTGTATAAACGGCGTATACATTTGGGGTGTTGTTGGCTCGGTCGTGAACATTTACAGAAAGACCAACGGGTTTATTGACTGTAACTTCTCCAAACTCATACCGATTGCCAACACTTCGGGCATTCACAATATCATATCCTTCCGGTTTTAACGTGGTTGGGTTGAGAAATTCAATACCCAACTGACGAAATACCGGGTTCAAGTCATCTCTCACAGAGATATTGGTGAGCAATGGATTAATTGGTTCATTGTCTGAATTTCTGATTTCAAAATGAAGGTGAGGAGGCCCCACTCCCGATGATCCGGTAAATGCAATGAGCTCTCCTTTTTTGTAGTAGAGTGAATCTTCCGCAACAATTTCATCAATCGAAAAGGTGTAGTCCTTCATTCGAATTGAATCGGTGTATGCCTGCAGGTCCGGTTCAAACCGATTTAGATGAGCATAGACAGAATATGTGCCGTCCAGATGTTTCATATAAAGAACATTTCCGTAACCATAGGGACCGGTTGCAATTCTGTAAATAATACCGTCGCGGGTTGCAAAAACTTTGTATCCTTCCTGTCCCCATGTACGAATATCCAATCCTGCGTGAAGATGGGCAGAACGCGTCTCACCAAATGTTGATGAGATCTGGTGAGTTGCATCGGTTGGCCATTCATATTCAATAGAATCAGCCAAAAATGGTAGCGGTTGCGAGATAGCTGCATTTTGCAATAGACCTATCCCACAAAAACAAAGGATCAGAATTAGATTGAATCTCTTAAGAACGCACATACACTTTCAACGTTGATAATTGATTCCCAATTGCTGCTTCGATGATATCTCCATTAGTAATAGCGCTCACACCCTCAGGTGTTCCGGTAAAAATTAAATCGCCCGGTGTTAGTCTGAACTGATGTGAGAGGTAAGAAATGATTTCGGCAGCCGAAAACAGCATATTTGAGGTATTGCCCATCTGACGAAGTTCGCCATTAACTTTCACCTGTATATCCAGATTATTGATATCAATTGAAGGGTTGAAATCCACAAAATTTCCTACCGGTGCGAATGTGTCAAATCCTTTTGCGAGTGACCACGGAAGCCCATTTTCTTTTGCATTAGATTGTATGTCTCTGGCAGTTACATCAATGCCGACTGCAATTGCATGAATGGTTTGAAGTGCATCTTTCGGGGTACAGTTTTTTACTTCGCGGCCAATCAATAGAACTAATTCTACTTCATGATGAACATTCGAAGATTGTGGGGGCAGATGAATGGTTTGATCATTAAAGATAAGACTGCTTCTGGGCTTCAGAAAAACAACGGGATCTTTCGTTTGTTGGCTCTTCATCTCTTCGATATGCTTGGCATAGTTCCTCCCGATACAGTAGATGGAGCCGAAATGCAAATGGGGGTATTCTTTGATCTGATAATTCATAGATCAAAAATAAAAAAGCCCTGACAACAATGTTATCAGGGCTCTTAAAAAAATGAAAAAAATTTAAACTTCTTCTACAGAGATATACTTGCGTCCGTTACCTCTGGTTCGGAAAGTAACCTGGCCATCAATTAGAGCGAAGAGAGTATCATCGCTTCCGCGGCCTACGTTTTCTCCGGGATGAAATTTAGTACCTCGTTGTCGTACAATAATGTTTCCGGCACGAACAACTTCACCGCCAAATTTCTTTACACCCAGTCGTTTCGATTCTGAATCTAGTCCGTTTCTTGTCGATACGTGACCATTGTTTTGGGCCATAATTTTACTCGTATTAATAAAATTTTTAGATTTGAAGTTGTGTGATAGGCTGTCTGTGCCCATTCTTAACTCGATATCCTTTTCGTCGTTTCTTTTTGAACACCATTACTTTATCGGCTTTCAGGTGTTCAACGATTTTTGCTTCAACTTTAGCACCTTCAACAGTCGGTTTGCCGATTGTTACTTTCCCGTCACCATCTTTCACCAGAAGTACTTCATCCAGTGTGATTTTCTCATCATCAGAAGAAAGTCTGTTTACAAAAATTGTTTGGTCTTCAGCAACCTTATATTGATGCCCGCCAATTTTTACGATAGCGTACATGTCAGTTAATTTCTTATTTTTTGTTCAAATTTTGAATAGACTCCAAAGATAGTATTTTTAAAAAAGAATTAAAACCCTCTTCAGCAATGTTTTTTTCTCACTGAACGGTTTATTCAAATATTTTATTGAGAGTGATGTATGAAGGAAATAGTTTCATTGCAGGACAATTAAATATTGATCACCAAAATAGACAGCCATGGGCAAGTTACCAGATCTTCATAAGCAAGCGTTTAAATATAAGAATACCAAGAAACTTCAGCATGACGGCGGGCGAGCATGGATCAAAGATTCACAGCTATTTGAATCACGGAAGGACGGCAATGGCCGGCTCATCACAGAGAAGAAGGAGTCAAGAGAAGTAAAAGGGGAAATGCACGAGATGTAATTTTACAGAAAGGGGCACGAGAACTATGTTTGCAGTCATGATTTTATGAATCATCTTTTCCCAAGTCCCAAGTCCCAAGTCCCAAGTCCCAAGTCCCAAGTCCCAAGTCTCAAGTCTCAAGTCTCAAGTCTCAAGTCTCAAGTCTCAAGTCTCATGTCACGCCTTAACTAGCTTTCTTTGTAGGTATTGCTTTATGAATGCCGGTACGATTTACATGACCGATATATTTTCCGATAATTCTAACCTCTTCAAAGACATCGGGTTCAATGACAATATCGTCATATTCTTCATTGGCAGGTTCAAGCCTCAGTCCATCTTTATCTGAATAAATTCGTTTCAGACTAGTTTCTCCATTATATAAAACAGCCCCGATATCACCGTCTTTCACATCCTTGTCCATTAAAAGAACAAAATCACCATCATAGATGCCGGCGTCCTTCATGCTCATCCCGGAAACTCGCAGGGCAAACATATCATCCATATTAGGGAAGAGAGTCTCCAATGTGATGCTTCCAAGGTCGGCTTCCACAGCTTCCTGCAAATACCCGGCAGCAATCAATCCCCGAACGGGAATTCCGGAAGTTTTTTTCAGACCAAGATTCCCCTCATAATTGGGATGAATATCATACTCATCGTCATCCGTTTTAATCAGGTATCCTTTTTTGAGTAATGCCTGTATATTCTGCGTGACACTATTCGGGGATTTGTAGTTGAATGCATCAGCTATTTCCCTGTATGTTGGCCAAACGTCGTGCTCCTTTTTGTAGTCGATTATGAAATCAAAAAAATCTTTCTGCTTTCGGGTAAGTTGGGCATTATCCATAGTGATGTTTGTTTTTATGTACGATATATGTGTAATAAACGAAGAACTTTGATTAAAAACAATTGCATGAATTTCTTTTTATTTGACAGGCTTGTCGGCCTCATTTTTTTGGTAGTGATGTTGTCGCTCTTCAGTTCATGTAACGATACTATTGAACCAAAGAAAAGTGAAGTTATTAAAACGGAATATCCAAAACTGGAGAATGAGATCATAGAGAGGGATTTCGACGAATTGTGGAAATTTACGGGTCAAGAGAATGTACATGTGCGAACGCTCGCCTGGAAAGCGATCGGTAAAAGTGAAGCTGGCGATCTCCAAGATTTTGTTGATTATGCCATTCAGCAAGACGATTCACTGGTGTGGCATTCACTTACTTTACAGCCTTTAAGTGGCGAACAGGTTGATTCTATTTCGCAGAAGTTTACAGAGGGTGAAATTCGTTCAGAATCGGTTTGTAATTTACTTTTTGTTTGGGGGGATTCAAACACTCTGAATGCACTTCTTCAGCAACCGGATTTGTTAATGAAGAGTGAAGTCTGTTCAAAAGCAGTAGGAGGGATTTTATCACGAATTCAGGTGAGTGATGTAACTCGTCGGCAAGTTTTTGATCTTGCTTTTAACTCCGGTGATGAAACTATCTGGCGAAATCTTCTCTATGGATTTTATCGTTCGCCTGCTAATCGCCCAAAACCTGAATCTGTTCTGAATGAAAATATAGCTACATATTTAGAGGCCCAGGGGCATCGCTTTTCTATTGAAATGGATCGATACATTACGCGAATCTCAGGAAAGGTGGGATTTATGAATGTGATGGATAGGCGGTCGGACCGGGAGCTGAATGAAGCAATACAACTCTCTATTGAATTGGCTCGAAATATTATTCTGTTAGATGATGATGAGCTCAATCACACCTATGTAAAACGATTGTTAAGGCATCCGGTAGATAACGTTGTTGCCCAATCTCTTCAGTCACTTCAGGAATTTGAAGATGTACCGGGAGAATTACTTGATATGATTGAGTTTGAAATTTCTTCGATAACCCGTGATCCTGAAATCTTTTTTGAATCACTCATTCTGCTTGCTAAAAATT
>CAYRDO010000145.1:0-5859 GCA_964422985.1 uncultured Rhodohalobacter sp.
AGAATCTATTGCAACAGACAAATGTAAGTTGCTCTATCTGAACATATTACCAGCAGTAAAATACAATGTCTCGCCATATCAATACGATGACTCTGAAATCTTAAATAATATTTCATGCGACGTTTTCTATTCTCTTTGATTCTTCTGATTGGCTTTATCCCGCAAACTTCTTTTTCACAATCAGTACCGACAGACCTTACCCTCAAAAAGATTTTTCTGGAACCCATGATTCCCGGCATTCGCCCTGAATTTGATTTTGTTTCCGGTGACCAATCTAAAATATTTTTTGAGTGGAATGATTCATCCTACTACGAAACCGGTTTATACTCCGTTAATTGGGACGGCGGAAATCTTGAGGATGTAGAAGACGATTCCGTTCATCAGCCGATACACTCTCCGGACGGTTCAAAAATAGCCTACACAAAAGACGATGATATTTACATCGCTAATGCAGATGGATCGAACGAGCAACTGATCGTACAGTCTCAGGAAAATGAATACGATCTAAACTGGTCTCCCGACAGCCAGAAATTGGCTTTCGTGATGGATGGAGATGTGTGGGTCACAAATGTAAGTTCCCCTGCAATTCAGCAGATCACAAAAAAAGAAAGCGATGCTCCAAATTTTTCGGTGAACTCATGGGCGGGAAATCAAAAACTAGTGGTTTCACAATACGATTATTCTAATGCAAGAACCATCTATTTCCCGGAGTATGTGGATGAATTTGTCGTGCCCGACGGAGATGAACGAGGCATTCCCAGCGTTTCTGTGTATGTCGCTTCTTTTGATACAACAGCACTCGACACACTCGAAACGGGCGTTCACCGCTCTTCAATCAGTGCCTCTGATGATGGCCGTTACGTAGCGATCGATTGGGCAGATGCACCACTGAAGCATCGAAAAATCATTGTTCACGATCTGCAGGATAGTACTGAAACCGTTGTGTTTGAAGATTCAACCGACGGCTGGATTGATGAACGCGACATGGCATTTGCACCGGAAGGCGATCAGCTTTTCTTCTTGTCTGAACAGGACGGATGGAATCATATTTATACGGTAAACGCGGACGGATCAAATCTTACCCAACATACAGAAGGCGAATATTACGTCCCTTGGGCGAGTTGGACGAATGATGAAACTATTGTATTTGCGAGCAATGAAGAAGATTATGGCGTCCGCCAGATCTACACATTGGATGTGGATGATGGTGATACGAATCAGTTGACCGAAGAAACAGCCTACCGATATCAATTCGAACTCACACCGGACCGATCCAACCTGATTTATGCGAAGACATTTTTTAATCATCCATACGATCTGTATCGGCTCAACCTGGAAAATCCCGATGAAGAGATTCAACTGACAAATTCAGTCCCCGAAAGTTTTTATGATTACGACTGGCAGCAGGAAGAGTACGTTCGCTTTACCGGTCGCGATGGCGAGACGAAACTGTCGGCTTCGCTTCTCTATCCACAAAATTATGATGAAAGTCAGGAGTATCCGGTTGTGGTATTTGTACATGGTGCGGGATCTCTTCAAAATGTGTATAAAGGCTGGTCGGAAAACTACTGGCGCGAATATATGTTCAACCAGTTGCTGAACAAGCACGGCTATATTGTTCTGGAGGTCGATTATCGGCACAGTTTGGGATACGGTCGCGATTTTCGTGAGGATGTGACCAACTGGATGGGCAAGTACGAAACAGAAGATATTGTGGCCGGACTCGACTGGGCTGAGGAGCATACCAACGGCGCACTGGACTTAGACAACGTTGGGATTTACGGTGGAAGTTATGGCGGATTTATGGCACTTTATGCTCTCACAGCTGCCCCCGAACGGTTTGATGCCGGAGCTGCCCTTCGAAAAGTGACCAACTGGAGAAATTACTACTATGCCAATCCGTGGTATACGCTGCCAAGATTGGGTGATCCAGAGGAAGTGCCCGAACACTACGATCGAAGTTCTCCCCTCACCTATGCAGATGAACTTGAACATCCGGTTCTCTTACTCCATGGGCTGGAAGATGATAACGTTGGGTTCCAGGATGCTATGCAATATGTGCAGGAACTTATTGAATCCGGCCACGAGGAGTTTGACCTGATGGTTTACCCCGACGAACCACACAGCTTCGAAGATGCGGATTCATGGTACGATGAATATCGACGGATTTTTGAGTTTTTTGAGGAAGAGTTGAAAAATAAGTAAGAAGGCAAACATGAAACGGTTAAAGATTTGCTTACAAATTAAGGGCAGATGATAAAAGCGTCTTGCTTGTAAATCTACTACTCTATTTATACTCCTTTTTAAGAATCCAGACACTTTCGGAGGAGGATTCTTCTGAGCGGATCACTCCCTGATCCCGAAGCCGTCTGCCCGTCCATGTGAAATCATATTGCCAACTCCGGAAATGCTTGCCGGAATCATGCAACTCTTTCTTATGGGTCTTCCACGTCTGTTTTGCAACTTCGAGCATAGACGCAGTACCCCCAAGCTCTCGTAAAGCTTGGATTGCCCATTTATCCAGATCATTTCTGTCAGCCATTATAATCCTGTTTATTTTACCTCTCGTGTGAACCCGAACTTGTACGTAGCTAAATATTTCCACCCAATTCTTAAGTATTGCTGAATATTTAACAAGAAAACCCGCCTGGGAAAGTTTCTTCATTCATGAAATAAAGCTTATCATCTAACTTTAAAATTTTAAAACCCACAAATTGAATCGCGGTGAAAACATTCATGCTCTGGATACTCAGCCTGCTCGTCATCATTGCTTTAGGAATTGTGCTCATTGGCTGGTGGTTTTCCGCACCGGGATTTGACGGACCTACATCCGACCATTTTAATGGAAGTACATTTGAAAACTTGAAAGATATGAAAGCCAAGGGCTTTATCGATGTGTTAAAATGGTCGTTCAATCGAGAAGAGGGCGAGTGGACGGAACTGACACAGGAGGATGTAACATTCGCGGAGAAGCCTGCTCCCAGGGTTTCTGATTCTTTGGCAATAACGTATGTCAATCACGCCACATTTCTCATTCAAACAGGCGGACTAAATATTCTCACCGATCCGGTTTGGAGTGAACGTGTCAGCCCGCTGAGTTTTGCGGGACCAAAACGAATGCGACCGCCCGGAGTCCGATTTGAGGATCTTCCGGAAATCGATCTGGTCATCATCAGCCACAACCATTACGATCATCTCGATATTGAGACTCTCAAGAATCTTAATGAACAGTATGCGCCAGAATTTATCGTCCCTCTTGGAGTGGATCTGTATCTGAATCAGGAAGGGATCGCGAATACAACATCTCTTGATTGGTGGGAAAATACATCCGTTTCTGAATCGGTGAATGTAAATTCCGTCCCCGCACAGCATATTTCTGCACGTGGCCTTTTTGACCGTAATAAAACACTCTGGTCCGGCTATGTGCTGGAAACTAATTCCGGAAATGTGTACTTCGCCGGAGATACCGGTTATGGTGAGTTTTTCAAAGAGATTGGTGAAAAGTTTGAAAGCATCACCGTAAGTTTAATTCCGATTGGCGCGTACAAACCGCAATGGTTTATGGGACCGATTCATGTCAATCCCGATGAGGCGATCCAGGTTCACAAAGATGTGAAGTCAGAGATCAGTTTTGGGATGCATTTCGGAACATTTCCCCTCGCTGATGATGGCATGAAGGAACCTGTAAATGATTTTTCCGAAGCAATGCAAAAACCGGAAAATCAAGGCGTGAATTTTAAACTCTTACGGGAGGGTGATTCGTTTAGGCTTCAGTAAATCATTTCCATTCAAGAAATACAATCAAACCTGTTTAGTGTATTGGATATTCAGAAGTGGCGGTTTTACCCGATGCAATAAGAAAAAAATCACGTTTCAGTTCATAACGTGGAAACGCTTCATTATGAATCGACTCTAGAGCAGCAAGTGGAATCTCTGTTCTTTTTATGGGGCTTGGGTCGCTGGTGACCTCAAATAATTTATGTTCTGCTACCTCATCATTCAGAACCTCAACACTCACTTTGGCAACCCCGGAATCAATAATCTCAAGCTGACGAGCCGCTTCCATCGAAACATCAATAATTCTCTTTTTGATGAAGGGACCGCGATCGTTAATCCGTACGATAACCGTCTTTTTGTTTCTCAGATTTGTAACTCTGACACGCGTATCAAACGGTAAAGTTCGGTGAGCAGCGGTAAGCTCGTTCATATCAAACACCTCTCCCCCGGCCGTTGTGTTTGCTTGTAATCCGGGACCATACCAACTTGCAAGCCCGGTTTCAGATTGCGAAAAGGCCATTTTTTGGCGTCCCAGCAAAAGAAAAGCGAGAAGTAAAAATCCCTTCAGGTATCTATGCATGAGAGATCGGTATAACGGTACTATTGAGAGTCAGGTTAAATTTATGTTAGAAAAAATTAAAACTATAAAACGTAAAAATCACCTGGTTATTTCTTTTCAACTGTTTACTACTAACTGCCGACCGAATCCCCTTTTGCGAATAAGACATTTTCAATTACATTATCGGTGTTGTCTATTAAAAATAAATGATATGGGATGAAGATCACTTCGGTGAAGATGAATGGTTTGATGGTATGGATAGTTGGAATTGGTTTGCTTTTCGCCGTCTCAGGGTGTTCTCAAGAAGAAGAGCCGGAGTACGGTGAACTCACCGACGAGCAAAAACGAAGTGCTGAATATGCCCTCGCCGGATTAGAAACCCGTGACGGTTTGGAAACCACACTTTTTGCGGCTGAAGATATGCTGGTTAACCCTACCAATATGGATGTAGATGCGGAAGGTCGCGTTTGGGTAACAGAAGGCTACAACTATCGATCTGATCTGAACCCGGAAAATCCTACAAAAGCCGATGGCGATCGAATCGTGATCCTCGAAGATACCGACGGCGATAGTAAAGCGGATACCAGTAAAGTCTTTTACCAGGGAAATGACATCAATGCGGCATTGGGAATTATGGTGCTGGACAATCGAGTTTTTGTTTCCCGAAGTCCACACATTTTTGTCTTTACCGATACCGACGGCGATGACAAAGCTGATGAAAAGGAGATTCTCTTCAGCGGAATTGAGGGCGTTCAAGACGATCACGGTGTTCATGCTATGATGTTTGGTCCTGACGGGAAACTCTATTTCAATATGGGAAACCAGGGAAAAACAATCAGTGATGCCGAGGGAAATGTCATCAAAGATATCTTTGGAATTGAGGTGAGGAATGATGGCAACCCGTACCGGCAGGGTTTGGTTTTTCGGACAAACATGGATGGCTCGGAATTTGAAGTCTTAGGTCACAATTTCAGAAATAATTACGAAGTGACGGTCGATTCGTACGGCACAATTTGGCAGTCTGATAATGACGATGATGGGAATCGCGGTGTTCGCATCAACTTTGTGATGGAATATGGAAATTACGGCTATACCGATGAGATGACCGGGGCCGGATGGCGTGCTCGTCGAACCAATGCGCCTGCGGATATTCCCTCACGCCACTGGTATCAAAACAGTCCGGGTGTGGTTCCGAACTTGCTTCAAACCGGAGCCGGATCACCCACAGGAATTGTTTTGTATGAAGGCGAACTACTGCCTGAAATTTTTCATAATGAAATGATCCACGCGGATGCCGGACCAAATATTATTCGTGCCTATCCCACAGAAAAAGATGGTGCGGGATATACGGCAACCATCGAAAATATTTTGGAAGGCGAGAACGATCAGTGGTTTCGTCCATCGGATGTGACGGTGGCTCCTGACGGTTCTATTTTTGTATCTGATTGGTATGATCCGGGCGTTGGCGGTCACAGAATGGGTGATCAGCAGCGGGGACGAATTTTCCGAATTGCTCCCGAAGA
>CAYRDO010000145.1:5869-10536 GCA_964422985.1 uncultured Rhodohalobacter sp.
GATCATCTCCGCCCCCATCCACCGCCCGCTGGCCTGTGAGCTGATTCCGCGTCATAATCGGCTCATTATCTGATCCGAATCGGCGGATTATTCGGCTCATGTATATCTGGGAACGAGATGACTGGCCCCGGTTCGACTGGGACGAATTTTCCGAATTGCTCCCGAAGACACTCCATACGATGTTCCTGAATTTGATTTGAGTTCCCCCGATGGTGCTGTAGAAACCCTGAAAAATCCCAATCTGAATGTACGGGCACGTGCCTGGTTAAAACTTAACGAGTGGGGCACTGAAGCCGAAGAATCTTTGGTCCAGCTTTGGAAATCTGATAATCAGCGATATCGGGCAAGAGCGCTTTGGTTACTGAGTAAATTGGAATCAAACGGAACCGATTACATCGATGAGGCGCTGCAGGATGATAATGAAGATATCCGAATTACAGGATTTCGTGCGGCTCGTCAGTTAGATGTGGACATTATTCCTTATATCGAGCGATTGGTTGATGATTCATCTCCACAAGTTCGGCGTGAACTTGCAATTTCTCTTCACAGAAATAATTCACCCGAAGCTCCGGGACTATGGGCTCAACTCGCAGCTCAACATGAGGGAGATGATCGCTGGTACCTGGAAGCGTTGGGAATTGGCGCCGCAACACAGTGGGATTCTTTTTTTGATGCCTGGCTGGATGAAGTTGGGGATAACTGGAATACTCCCGGCGGACGAGATATTGTTTGGCGATCGCGCGCTGATGCGGCCATTCCGATGCTGGGTGAGTTAATTAAAGATCCTGAAACCGAACTGGATGATAAACTCCGCTATTTCCGAGCGTTTGATTTTCATACATCACCCCAAAAAGAAGATGAGCTGATCAGCATTCTGCAAACAGATCTGCCAAATCAAGGACAGATCAATTTATTGGCACTCAATCATATGAGCCCGTCTGCATTGGAATCACCCATTGTTCAAGAAGAACTTGAGGAAGCGATGGCTTCCGTGCAGGGTACACAAGAGTATCTGGATCTGGTTGAAAAGTTCGAACTCGAAACTCAACATGACGAACTGCTCCGCCTTATGACCACCTATCCCGACAGTAGTCTTGGAGTTCGGGCAGCAAATGTATCACTCCAAAATAATGGAGAAGATACGATCAACTCCGTTTTACAGGGGGATGATTCTGAGAGAAAAGAAACCGTCATTGAAGTTCTGGGATATGCACAATCATCACAATCTCTGGCAACTCTCAGAGAGTTTATGATGAATGAGGAAAACGAGCTCGAAATGCGGCAAAACGCTACACTCGCATTCGGATCCGGATGGGGTGGAGAGCAACAACTTTTTGAAATGGTAAACAACAACGAAATTCCAGAGCCTCTGAAATTTGCCGTGGGACAAGCACTTTCCGATTCCTGGCGCGGAGACGTTCAAAAAGTTGGGAATGATTTGATTGGTGAGACAGCCACTGAGAGTGACCTCCCTCCCATCGCCGAACTTGCATCCTTGGAAGGTGATCCGCAAAACGGCCAAAGGATTTTTGACCGGTCCTGTCAGATTTGTCACCAGGTAAATGGAGAGGGAATTAATTTTGGCCCTGCATTAACAGAAATTGGTACAAAATTACCCAAAGAGGGTTTGTATGATGCGATTATCAATCCTAATGCGGGCATCAATTTTGGATATGAAGGATATATTTTAACGATGCAGGATGGCTCGCAAGCAGCGGGTATCATCCAAAGTGAAACCGGTTCAGAACTGACATTGCTGATGACCGGCGGAATCACGCAAACCATCAATAAATCGGAAATTGCAAACCGGGAAGAGATGGCGCAATCCCTGATGCCGGAAAACCTGCACGCGCAAATGAGTCAGCAGGAACTCGTGGATTTAGTAGAATATTTAACAACGCTTGAATAGCGCTCCCCTCTTGAGAGGAGAAAGTGAATTGAGCGTTCAGCGAATGAACTCGGGGTGTGTTCATCGTGGTGTATTTAAAAATGAGAAATCGTATTCCTCATCAAACACACCCCTAGATTCCCTCTCAAGAGGGGACTGTTGAAACATAACATCAAATAAACAATCTCATGAATATAACCAGAAGAAAAGCAATCAATATCCTTGGAGCTATGATGGGATCAGGTGTCGTAGCCGGTTTCCTCGACAGAATTGAAAAAGCAGAGTACTATTTAGGGAAAGAGCTGAATGGCAGAGTAAAACATTCAGTGGCCAGATGGTGTTACAATGATATTCCTTTGGATGATTTTTGCCGATCGGTACGAGATTTAGGAATGCACTCCGTGGAATTGCTCGGTCCCGATGAATGGCCGACCCTGAAAAAATATGGACTGTCCTGCGCCATGCCATGGGGAGCCGGAAATGGAATTGTGGAGGGGTTCAACGATCCCGATCTGCATGACGAACTACTCGCAAGCTACGAAGAAGTGATTCCACAAGTGGCAGATGCCGGGTTCGATAAAATCATCTGTTTTTCCGGAAACCGTAACGGAATGGATGATGAAACCGGCCTCGAAAATTGTACAACCGGTCTCAAAAGATTAATGAGCACTGCTGAGCAACATGGCGTAACCGTTTGTATGGAGCTACTTAACAGCAAGATCGATCACGAAGATTATATGTGTGACCGTACTCCCTGGGGAGTTGAACTTGTGCAACGGGTTGGATCTGATAATTTCAAACTGCTCTACGATATCTATCACATGCAGATTATGGAGGGCGATGTAATTCGCACCATTCGCGATAATCACCAATATATCGCTCACTATCATACCGGCGGCGTTCCCGGACGAAATGAGATTGATGAGACTCAGGAACTCTACTATCCCGCCATTATCGAAGCGATCCTGGAAACAGGATACGAAGGATTTATCGGGCAGGAGTTTATCCCAACCTGGGATGATAAGATTGCGGCGCTCGAATCCGGCGTTGAAATTTGTGACGTTTGATTCAGGCTGAAGGATTCGAGTTGTAGGATGCAGATTTCAGGATTCAAGGTTTTAAATATCGCCTCTGAAAGCATCTTGAGGAATGGTAATCTTGAGTTTTACCCTTACTGACCGGATTTTAAAGGGTGATTGTTTAATCCTCATCCGAGAAGCCAAACAAAGAAAAGGCTCAACTGCGTGAGCAATTGAGCCTTTTCTTTATAGTGGCGGGGGCAGGATTCGAACCTGCGACCTTCGGGTTATGAGCCCGACGAGCTACCAACTGCTCCACCCCGCGATGTGTTTTCAATAAGACTTTAAAGATAAGAGGTTTCTGATTCGAATGCAATCAAATGAGAATAAATTTTTTCGGATAAATCACTCTTTTCTGCATTTAAATTGAGTCGAAATTAAGACTCCCAAGTAAAGGCTTCACGGATGCGTTCGAGACTTTTTGGAATGGCCGTTTTCGGATCTTCCTTGCCTTCAAACTCGATGGATACATATCCCTCATAACCGGCTTCATGGAAAATATTCGCTACCTCCTCGTAGTCAATATCGAGTGAGTACCACGTGCCGCCACCGTAATAGGTTTTGGCTTGAATCAGAACAGTTTCAGGAGCCATCATCTTAATTTGTTCGTGAGATCGCTCGAGAAAATTGCCCGTATCTGTAGTAGCTCTAAGCCATGGTGAATCGATTGCATTTATAATCCGAAGTACGCCTTCTGCCGTGCGTCCCAATCCCCAGTGATTTTCCAAACCGAGCGTTACACCACACTTTTCTGCCGTTGGAATACATTGCTCAATCGCATCAATCACCCACTCAAAGCCTTCATCTTCGGTATATCCTTCGAGTACGGGCTCAATCCCTTTGTTTGCCATCAGTTCATCAAATGAATCGATGGTACCCCATCGCCCTGTATTTAATCGCATAGTTGGGATGCCAAGTTTGTACGCCAGCTCAATCTGGTGGATCGTTTTCTCGATTTCTTCCTGCCTCTTCTCTTTATCAGGATATACAAATCCCTGGTGTGTGGAGAATCCCATCAGGTCCAGTCCGGCATGAAAGGCTTGCTGTTTCAATTTTTGCAGATAGCTGTTCTCCTCGGATTCCATTTGAATCAACAGAAGTTCAATCCCGTCAAATCCCATCGCAGCCGCCTGATCAATACAATATTCAATCGGGGTTTCCTCTTTTGGCCCGTCAAACCGCCAGAATGAGTATGTAGAGACTCCGATCGGATTTCGTTTTAAACTTGAGGAAGTTTGTCTTTTTTCACGTCGGGCAATTCCGGGAATCAATCCGGCGGCCGGCAGTGCAAGTAACGATTTCTTGAGAAAAGATCTTCGGTTATGCTTTGTCATAAGGAGTTGATTTGATTAGAAGTCATAGAAATGTAGTGAAAAAATTATAGCGATGATGCTGAGTTCAGAATGGAATCATTTCAACGTAATTACCGTCAGTTATAACTATGTAGTCTAGAGTTAAATAAAAGACAATATAAAGAGGTGTTTGACATATCATGGAAATGTAGCTAAAGCAGATTGTATTAGATATGGATATTATAGGAATTGTATTAGCCAACCTGAGAACCATTTTCAGGACTAATTTAGCTTCATCATAACTTGCAAATAAACTACCATTTGAAGGCTAAATCCCATCAAAAAAGAAACTTAAAATTAGTATCGAACACTGCGTCTTTAATTAGTATCTTTATAGCTTGTTTTCAT
>CAYRDO010000146.1:0-10498 GCA_964422985.1 uncultured Rhodohalobacter sp.
ATTCACCAATCACTTTCACGATAGCATGCAGCGGACCTGAACCCTTTTCAATAAACTGTTGATGGACGACGGCACGAGAAGTATCTGTTCCATTCTCATTTATATAATCCAGAAATGAGCCTCTCCCCTCAGGGCCTGTCGCAACAATATTCTCTTCTGTAAAGCCCTCGCCATTTGTATCAAGATGAACGGTATCAAAGAAACCGGATCCACCTTTATCGATGGTAAAGAAAAGCGGCCCTGTATTGATTTCTACTCCACCATTAGATCGTTGATTATTCTTAAAAATGATTGGGTTATCAATCTCGACCGTTTTCCGCACGTCTTCCCCGTACTCTACTGTATACTCGGTGGATTCATCCGTAAAAAAGAACACCCAAAGCCATTTTACACTTGGGTCAGCCGGAGCCCACGTTGTTACTTGCGTGGTTTGAGAGAGAATCTCATCTCCATCTCCATTAAGTACCCGAACATAATCGGGAGAACTTAATGCTCCTTTCGGAAATGGAATTCCGAGTTTAACAGGAACGTCTGAATCAGCGTTTTTTACATGTATAGTAACTGTATCTGATGCAAAACTATTTGCAATAAAACCACAAAAAATAGTTGCGAGTATTACAGTGAAGAGAACGATTCTGTTCATAATAGTCTAATATTTAATAGATTTATTTTCAGTGAGTGCCGCTGCTCCTAAAACCGCAATTTCTTTGGTTTTTGAAACAGTGATCTCCACGTGATTCAATGAATTCGGGAACCCGAAACTTTTTAATTCTCTTTCGAAGCCTTCTTTAAACTGATCAAATGTTGCACTGATAGATCCCCCAAGAACAATCGATTCCGGATCGTATGTGTAGAGAACAATCTTAATAGCTTGTGCAACGTGCGTACCAAATTCCTGGAACAACTTTTTTGATGCGGGATGATCGTTTAGAGCCTTCTCGTAAATCTCTTCCCCATTAACGCCAACAAGTTTACTGAAAAACTGACCACTGCAATAGTGCTCGAGAATGGATTGTTTGTAGGGGATCATTCCAAATTCGCCGGCACCACAATTTCGACCTTCATAAATTTTTCCATCAAGGATAATTCCACCTGCAAATCCGGTTCCAATCACTAACCCAACCAGGTTCTTTTTTCCCTTCCCTTCACCAAAAAAAAGCTCGCCCAATGCAAAGCAGTTGGCATCATTATTCAGATACACTTCTTTACCGGTTTTCTCTTCAAGAAGATCTTTCAGGTGAACTTTTTCCCAACCGGGGATATTCTGAACATCGTACACGATACCTTCTTCGGAATCCACTACACTGGGTACTCCAATACCAATTTTGGAAGCGCCGTTGTCTACTTCATCAATCATTTCACACATTCGATTGATGATAGACATCACAGACTTATCCGATGGAAGTATGCTTTTTTCTAATGATGTAATTTCTCCATTCTCAACTAATCCGACTCTCAGATTGGTAGCCCCAAGATCAATCCCGATGACCGGTGTATTATTTTGCATAAACAGATTCTGTGAATTTATACCATTACGTTGAAGTAGTTGAGAACAATTTGGAGCGATGAATGAAATAATAAACCGACCCCGAGCCATCGGGGCCGGTTCTGGTACGTTATGAATGTTGCTGTTAATTCAGCATTGGAAAGATCATTCGTATCTCCTCGTCGGTTGGATTGTGTCCATATTCAGCAATTTCAAAAGATTCAGCGTATTCAAATTCGGCCGCTCTTTCTTCGCCATACCATTTCTCAAGTCCGGCTCGCTGTTCTTCGGAAACACCACTCCATCCTAAAAATGTATTTTTCAGCCATTCGAATCGCTCCTCTTCATCTTCGGGAACCTGATCAAGCATCCCTGAAGTCCACGGCATCCATTCGTAAACCTGTGATTCGTGGGCATCCAAACCTCTGGCTTTGGTCTCAAATACATCATCATTAAAACCAACCACGATGTCATGGCTGAGGGGATTCGGTTTTGTGAATCCATCCTGCATATAAAGGAAAACGGGATTGTTTTCGAGCGGTGGTGTATCGGAAACTACATTCGGTACAATCACCATGTAAGAAGCGTCAATAACCAGTTTACCTGCATTTCTGTGATCGGGATGATAATCATTCGGGCGTAATCCAATAACCACATCGGCATTCCATTCTCTGATAGCACGAATTACATCCTGGCGAATCTTGAGGGTCGGCATCAGTTCGGCATCGTCATTATCCCAAACTTCGTACTCTTCTATTCCTGTTCTTCTGGCGGCTTCCTGAGCCTCTGCTCTGCGCCTTTTCGCAAGAACACCTCCGCCCATTTCATGATGACCGGCATTTCCATTGGTGATAGCAACATACTTTACCTTATGCCCGGCTTGGGCCATCTGTATAGCTGTGCCGGCCATTTTAAAATCAGCATCATCAGGATGGGCAAAAATGGCGATTACTCTTAAGGGATCATCTTCAGATGAATTGATTTGACCTTGGGCAATATTTGTAAGCATAAATCCTAAGGTTAGAAGCAAAAGTATATTTTTCATAGAAACCTCCATTCGTTTTCAGTATAAAATATGGAAAACGTTTTCATTATCAATAATCGGTTGGTTAAAGAATACGTAAAAATTGTCCTTCCGACCTTTATTGACAGGCCGAAAGGACACACGAAATTAATCGAATATTTAGAGCGGATTCTGCTCAAGTTCACCCGGAGCTGAATCGATCTCACGTTGTGGGATAGGGAAATACAATCGTATATCAGCTTCTGAATACGAGAGGTTTTCCTCTTCATTCAGGTAAGGAACCATTACCCGGGGAGCAACGCCAAATCGCTTCAGATCTGCCCACCGTTTATTCTCGCCCACAAACTCACGCCGTCGTTCTTCAAGAAGTTTCTCCTGGAATGTTCCCGGAAGTGATTCGAACGGTGTGGTTAAACCTGCTCTTTCACGAACCTGGTTGATCAAATCATAGGCTTCAGGGCTGTCGCCAATAGCTTCAGCAAGCATCAGAAGAACATCCGCGTATCGAAACACGATATAGTTGTTGTCTGCATCGAACGCATCAAACTGAACACCATCATACTTACTGAGGTATTCATTGGGTTCAGCTTCGGGATCATCAGGAGTTGTCCAACCAAAAGATCCGCCGAAGAACCGTTCATCCTCTTCTTGGTAAACCTCAAGAACGTCATCCGTAACAACTTGCGGAGCATTTCCGCCACCAACCCCACCTGAAATGGAGTTATCTGGTGAATAGAATTCAGTGAATGAACTCCCTGTACCCTGACCGCCGGCTTTATACTGGATCTCAAAAATGGATTCTGCGTTATTCTCATTTTCTACACCCCAAATATCGGCATAGTTTGAAATCAGCGTGTACTGACCTGAATTCACGACACTTCGTAAAGCGGTCTCAGCTTCGCTGTTATTTCCATTGGTAAGATGTACCAGACCGAGCAGAGTTGCTGCTGCACCACTGGTTGCTCGTCCGACGTTTTCTCCGCTATAAGAAGCGGGGAGAAGGCCTTGTGCTTCTACCAGATCACCGGCGATTTGATCGTATATCACATCCGGAGTTACCTGGTTGATTTCTACATTCGGGCTTGTAACTTCATCTAACTGCAGAGCAATATTTCCAAAAATGACTGCGAGATTGTAATAAACAAGCGATCGAATAAAGAGTGCTTCACCACGGATTCGTTCTCCCATCGCAGGATTATCCAGAGTTACGTTATCCAAGCGATTCAAGATCGTATTGGTTCTGGCGATGATCTCATAACCGCCGGCCCACGTGTCTTCCACTTCGGGTGCGGTTGTAAGCTCGGTGAAGTGAGCAATTCTCAACAGAGATTCAGCCAAACCGGTTGCACCTCCACCATTCGAGAAGTTATCTGATCTCATTTCAAGAGCAAGAACATAGGCTCTGCCGTAGGCATCGCGACCGGCTAACCCGGCATATGCGCCGTTAATTCCTGTAACAAAATCAGTATCTGTTTGATAGAAGTTTTCCACGTTTCGTTCCGACTGCGGAGCCAGGATAGTAAAATCGTCTCCACAGGAAACCAACAGTGCAAGTATGGGAACAATCAGTAAAAAAGATTTAAATGTTTTCATAGTGTTCACCTGAGTTTCAATTTCAATTAAAAGGAGACGTCAATTCCAAACTGGAATGCTCGTGATAATGGATAAGCTCCATAATCCTCACCGGGAGTGAGTGCATTACTAGCCTGTAAATTCACTTCGGGGTTAAATCCGATGTAATCTGTCCAGATGGCCAGGTTTGTAGCAGATCCATACACCCGTACGCTTCTGGCAAAACCATCAATCCACTCAATCGGCAGATTGTAACCAAGCGTTACGTTTTTGAGTTTGATGTAGGAACCATCTTCAACCTGGTATGAGGAAGGACGGTTGTTATTACCACCGGAGGTTCGTTCAGCTTTCGGATGCTTGCCGTTTCCGGGCTGCTCAGGTGAGATCCACCGGTTATTCAGGACAGCATAACTTCCAAAGTTCGCTTCGCCATTCTTCAGGTGACGTGCCGTCAGGTTTAACACTTCACGACCTTCAACTCCCTGGATAAACACGCTCAGATCAAAGTTTTTCCAATTAAAGCGGTTGGTAATTCCCCATGTAAAGTCCGGGTGATAACTTCCGAGAACGGTACGGTCATCTGCATTTATAACCCCGTCATTATTTATATCGGCAAATTGGAAATCACCTGGAGTTGGGTTTCCTTCCTGATCCACAGGAGCATTTGCGATCTCTTGCTCAGTCTGGAAGATTCCCTCAACTTTATACCCGTAATAACTACCAATGGGTGAACCCACTTGTGTGATATGTCGGATTCCGGCAGCACCGGATACTAAAATCGGATCACCTTCAGGCCCAAGTTTTTTCACTTCGTTCGTGTTTTGAGCAAAGTTGAAATCAGTTGCCCAGTTAAATCCACCCACAACATTCCGTGATGTGATCTGAACCTCATAACCACTATTCTCAACTTCACCTATGTTTGTCAGTGCATTCGTGAACCCTGTAATTGCAGGAATATTTACTTCCAGCAACAGGTCTGTCGTGTTACTCACATAGTAATCGAATGAACCGTAGATTCTGTCTTCCATCATGGCGAAATCGAAACCGGTATTAAACTGGTTCGTTGTTTCCCATGTCAGTTCGCCATTTCCAAGCGTACTTGGAACCACACCCGGAACAAGCTGATCGCTAAACACATAATTAGAACCCGTCAACAGACCAATTGACCCGTAATTTGGAATCTGGAAGTTGCCGGTAACACCATAACTAACTCTCGGCTTCAACTGGTTGAACAAGGTTTGATCTGCCATAAAAGGCTCATTAGTCAGTTGCCATCCTAACGAAACAGATGGGAAAACCCCTGTTTGATTATCGATACCGAATCTGGATGATCGGTCAGCACGGATTGTACCGGTCAACAGGTATCGATCCTTCAACACATAATTCACACGAGCCAGGTATGAAACGAGCGACCATTCCTCGATGGTTTGATCACCACCTGTAATCTGACCGCCATTTACAGTTTTTACCTGATCATCCGGGAAGTTTTGTGCTACAACACGGCTTCGCTCATCGTTCTGTTTTTGAACGGTATAACCGGCAAGGGCGGTGATTCTGTGATCTTCGCCAACAGCAAGCTGGTAATTCAATGTATTTTCCCACAACCAGTTAAAACTTTGTGCGGATGAAGCCTGGCCAAACGGCCTGGGATCTCCACCACGATAAGAGAGTTGTGTCCCCTGGAAGAACGATCGCTGGTAATTATCGATATCATATCCCACCATGGATTTAAAAGCCAGGTTCTCCATGATATCATACGTTGCAGTCAGGTTACCGAAAATTCGGTTGTTTTTGATGGTTTCATCAATATAATCCCGAACAGCAAGAGGGTGATTTGTGGTCGTCATATTACCACCTAAATCATTATGACTTCCTGTTGTCTGGCGGTAGGTCCCATCAGGATTAAATGGATCCACTACCGGCGACTGTGTCATAGCCGAGTAGATAATTCCGGGTGGGGTTCCGAAATATGGAGCATTCGCAGGCTTTCTGTCGTGCTCGGTGAAAGCCGCGTTTAAGCCTAAGCTCAAATCGAGCCTGTCCGTCAAATCCGCGGAAAGATTGGTATTGATGGAATATCGGCTGAATCCCGATCCTTCAATAATACCTGTTTGATCCATAAACCCACCGCCTACAAAATATGTGAAGTTCTCAGCACCGCCATTTACAGACAGATCATAATTTTGTAAGACGGACGTATCCATTACCAAATCTAACCAATCAGTATCCGTACCGTCCCAATTCACATACGCTTCGGGAATTAAGTGACTGGCAGTTGCGCCGTTATCTTCACGACCTGCATTTGTATCGGGATTGTAATTAGGATTGTAATTCTCACTGTTTGGGTCAGTCGGATTGAGTTCACGCAAATAGGTATTATTTCGAGCATCTTTTGTATATGCGATCAGCTCTTCCGAATTCATCAATTCCGGTACATTAAAAGCTGTTTGAGTACCGATATATGATCTGAAATTCACTTGAGGAGCACTATTTTTTTGGCCTCGTTTCGTAGTAATCAGAATCACACCATTCGAGCCACGAGATCCATAAATAGCCGCAGCCGAGGCATCTTTCAATACTTCAATGGATTCAATATCACCCGGATTGATTGTGGCAAGCGGATTTGCTCTTGGTGGTTGAAATGAACTTCTCTGTGAAGCCAGATCATCCTGTTGATCCAGGTTTTGAGAGATCGGCACGCCATCCACAACATAGAGCGGACTTGTACCGGCAGAGATGGATCCCATACCCCGAATCAAAATTTGAGGAGCTGCTCCCGGTTCCCCGGTAGATTCTGCGACATTCACTCCGGCCAGCCGACCCTGAAGTGCATTTTCAAAACTGGAAACCGGCGTACTTTCAATTGTCTCAGCCCGAATAGAAACGACGGAACCTGTCACTTCCGTTCGCTGCTGGGTACCGTATCCAACAACCACCACATCATCAAGCATGGCAACGTCCGTTGTCAGCTCAACATTGAATTCCGTTTGACCGTTAATAGGAATTTCCTGTCGCTGATATCCTACATACGAAAAAGCGAGTGTTTCAGCATCATCAGGTACAGTTAGCGTAAATCGTCCGTCTGCATCTGTAGTGGTACCCGTATTAGTTCCAACCAAAAATACAGTTACACCTACAAGTGGTTCACCGCTGTCGGCATCTGTGACCTGACCTGTCAAATCAATTTCAAAAACTTCTTCCTCTTCAACAGGCTGCTCTTTTTTCTTTAGCAGGATCTCTTTGTTTTTAGTAATCACTGACTCGTACTCTGTATTTTTTAGTGCATGGGCCAGTGCATCAGCCACCCTTATATTTCGTTTCTGGATGGTTACAGATTCATTGTCATCAAAAAGTCCGGCATCGAAAGCTATTTCTAAATCTGCTTCCTGGGCAATATAGAAGAGTGCTTCCGTGAGCGGAAAATCTTTAAACTCCAGTGAAATCCTGTTTTGAAGTTCCGGTATATATGTACTGTATTCCTTTACGGAGTAATATGTAACCAGATTTGTTACGGATGAGTCCTGCGTCTGTATTTGCGAATTCGCATTCCGTGGAAGAACGCACATTGCTATCAACAAACCGGCTACTACTATCGGTAGCTTTACGGTGGAGGTAACGGTTTTCATACGCGGTGTTTTTTTGTTTACTGTTAATGAGAACAATCATTCAGCCTGCTAGCTGTTAATTTCTGACTGTAATTGTGTCTTTGCTTTCGTTGAGGCTGTATTCAATATTCATCGACATACTAATCACATCGAATACATCCGCAACGGATCTTGTTTTTAAATCTGCGGTAAATTCTTTTTCGAGCAGTGAATCGTCAGATAACTCCAATACCACGTCCACATCGTACCATCGTTTTATATGTGCTAACACTTCATTAAATGGTGTACTTTTGAAAACAAGCCGACCATCCCGCCAGCCGGTGTAATCTCCCAGCTCATCCACTTGTTCTATATGAAGATTACCGGCACTTGTGCTAAGGCTACCGAGATAGCCTTTGTTCAAAACCAGCATTTCATCTTCATCCGTAGCTTTTTTCAGCTCTACGGTCCCCTCTTGAACAACCACTCGAACATTCTGATCGTCGGCATACGATTTTACATCGAAAGCCGTACCAACAACTTCAATAATTGCGTTCTTCGTTTTGATATAAAAAGGCCGGCTTCTGTCGGGCTTTACATCAAAAAAGGCCTGGCCGCTTAACTCAACAACTCGTTCGTGCCCGCTAAAGGTGTCGGGTACAGTAAGTTTACTATCTGCATTTAAAAAGACTTTTGTACCATCCCCCAAATCAATATTGGCGCGCTCTCCCGGCTTTGTTGAGATCTCTTTGAAAACCGGTTCGTACACAGTAGGCTCCGGTTCAGGCTGTGCATACCGGAGCGTCAAAAAGACCGAGGAAAAAGCCACCAATAAAAGTGCCGCTACTTTCAACAAGTTCGACATAATCTGCTGCCGTTTTCTAAGTCTTCTGAATTTCTGTACTCGTTTTTGACTTTCCTCAGAGTTAGTCTCTTCAATTCGCCTCGCAATTCTGTCCCAATCTTTTTCTAGATTGAGCTCCTTCAAAAAGTTCTCTTGTGATTTTTCGGACGAGGCTTTCCAGATTTGATCGACAGAATGTAAAATTCGCTGATTTTCATTGCTTTGGTTTAACCACTCTTCCAGCAGATCCGAATCCTTTTCTGTCATTGTATTCTCTAAGTACCTGACAATGACAGCCCAAATTTTTTCGTTCTTATCCATAGTTTTGTATTGTTCTTGTTAGTTAGACAGAGTGAAATACCCATCCCCCCACTCCAATGAATTATTATTTTTTTTTGAGTTTTTTTGGCTCTTTATGAATATCAAATAACAAAAGCGTTTCGTCTTATCGGGAAGGAGCAGGCAGTTAACAGTGGCAATAGGCAGCTCATTTGTCAACTTTCAATTTTGAATTTGTGATTTGAAGTTTGGAATTCCTTATAAATCCAACTGATCTCTGATAAATTTCAGAGACCGCCCCATCTGATTTTCCACCGTTTTTCTTTTGATGCCCATCACTTCTCCAATCTCCTTGTAAGAAAGGCCATGTTTTCGGTAGAGTATGAAAATCGTTCGTCTGCGCTCGGGTAGTTGATCCACAAGCTTCCAGATTTTCTCGGTAAGTTCTTCAGTATTTAATTCTACATCATTTTCAGATTCTTCCAACTCTCTCTTTTTCGTCAGACTCTCCTGCAACCGAAGCTTTTGGCTGTTTTTATCAAGGTAATTCAACGATTGATTACGAACAGCCTGATAAAGATAAGCTTTGAGAGATTGTTTGATAAAAAAGCTCTCTCGGTTATCCCAAATCCTTATATACACATCCTGTACTACATCCCGGGATGTATCGATCGATTTTACATAGGTGTTCGAGAAGACACATAGCCTTGCGTAATATTTATGAAAGAGCCGTTCAAACGCGTCTTTATCGCCTTCCCGAATTCTTTTTACAAGTTCACTATGTGTTGGTTTCAAATCTCCCATTAACTGAGCACAAAGGACCTCCTCCTTTTAAAAGTCCCCTATTCCATTCGATTAGTTTGAGCATTTGGCATTAGGAATAAACAATCATTAGACAGCACTTTTTCAGTAAAATTTGCAGGCTATTTAAATTCTCCAGCGGGAAAAACCTTCGATAGAATCATACTCGGCGAGCCCCAACCGGTCGTAATCCCTGGCATTTTTGTTGGTTTTCTCGTCGGCAACCATCCAAAACTCGTTACTGATGGATCCGGGGTATTTTGGCTGATCTTTTTGAGAGGTATGTTTGAAAATTGCCTTCCGCTTTTTGAGCCGTTCGCCGGGGCTTAACGGTACTGCCATGTCGATATCACTGACATCCACATCCTGCCAGATTCCGCGATACAACCAAATAAAACAATCCTTCATCCAGTCCTCATCTTTCAACTCTTTGAGAACTTTCAACACAGCCTCGAGACAGATTCTATGAGTTCCATGTGGATCAGAAAGGTCGCCCGCAGCGAAAATTTGATGTGGTTTTACCTTGGTGATTGCATCCCGAACCAGGTCGAGATCTTTTTTAGCAAGACTATTTTTTCGCACACGCCCGGTCTCATAAAAAGGCATATCCAGAAAACTGATATGATCATCAGGGATTCCGCAGTACCGGCACGACGAACGAGCCTCTACCTTCCGGATATTCGTTTTCAGTTTTAACATCTCAGGAGAATCCAGGTCACCTGGTTCTTTAGTGGCTACCGACTCAGACAATTTCTTGAATAGCTTTTGCTCTTCCTCATCATGGCTTTGATGCGAAATAAAATCGGCATACCGCAAAGCTTCATCATCATACACGGCAATATTTCCGGAGGTTTGATACACAACATGAACTTCGTGCCCGTGTTCGACCAAGCGCATCAATGTACCGC
>CAYRDO010000147.1:0-3029 GCA_964422985.1 uncultured Rhodohalobacter sp.
GAACCCGCATATCTTGGTGTGCCAGCAAAGAGGTCAATTCATTCTCTGATTTTTGGGTATAATCATCAGCAATCAGATTTTTGGTTTCGAGGCGGATTTCAGAATTTGCATCAGCCGGAGCGTCGAGTTTCCAGATACGTCCCTCGCCATTTCGGTCCCAGCCGTCTCGCCAGTCCGTCATATAGAGGGCGCCGTCGGGACCAAAATCCAGCCCAACGGCCAAAATTCCGGTTAAGACTTCTTCATCACTTTTGAGTTCGAATCCTGCACCGCTTTCTTCAAGCGTAAATCCATAGATGGGTGAATTGGCGATCGATCCCCGGAAGGACATCACAAAAAAGTGTTCTTTCCATTCATCGCTGAGAGCTGTTCCGGGATTGTAAGCAAATCCTGCAGGTCCGGCATGGTAACCGGCAATAGGCGGTAAAATATGAGCGGACTGATTTTCAAACCGTGGCTGAAAGTACTCTTCATCCATCCAGACTTTATAATCGTTGTTTTTGGAATCGCGATACTTCCCAAACTGCCAGTTGATTCTCCAGCCGCTGTCGGAACCATTAATCAAATAAACCAGGCGTTCATGTTCACCGGGATGATCGCCGTCGTTATCTACAGAGATGAGATTGCCATACTTGTCAAAATCGAACTCGTGGGTGTTTCTTACGCCCATCGCAAAAACTTCAAAATTGGTGCCATCCGGCTCAGACCGCAGGATTGCACCGCGATTTGGATACTTATGTCGATTACCTTCCTTATCCACGACGTTAAATCCGATGTCCCCGATTCCCCAATAAATTCGTCCGTCAGGCCCCACTTTCACGCCGGACATCCCGTGCCCGCTAAACCCGATGTGAACATTGTAACCATGGCTGATCGACTCCTTTTGGTCGGCCATACCATCGTCATCGGTATCTCGAAGGCGCCACATATCCGGTCCTACAGCGAGAAAGACATCATCCTTATATTTTGCGACACCACCTGCCACGTCGGTTATTTCGTCATGAAAATCCCGGATATAGAGTTGAGAATGATCTGCGATTCCATCACCGGAAGAATCTTCAACCCACCAAACTTCTTCTTTTGCAACGGTAAGATCCCGCCAGTCGTGAGAGCCGTCTTCATTCCGGTCCGGTTCCCAGGTATTGTGTTCACTTCTTTCCGGCGCCAGTTCTTCGTGTAAAAATGCTCTGCGGTCCTCCACGGTTTCCCACGTCATCGATTTTATTCGCCAGCTGTCATCCACTCCGCGAACATCAAATTCAGAATTGCCGCTTCGGTTGGTGATGGTAACCCATGCGCGGCCCTGATCATCCATATCGATGGCAATCGGATCTCCAAGCAGTTTTTCCGATGCCCACAGTGAGTATTCCAATCCTTCGGCAACCTCAGCCTGCGTGTTTTCTGTGATCTGCTGCGCTTCTGATGCAGCCTGGCTTCCCTCAACCCGAAGAACCTGGGGTTCAAACTCTACAGATTCAACATTATCATCTCCACTCGAGCAACTTTGAAGGAAAAAGACTGCAAATAAAATGAGGATGAGTGAGGGAAGAACATTTTTTTGATTCGAAAAAGGGCGAATAAAACTCATAGAATGAAAGGGTTATGGTAAATTGATAAGTGGATAAACCGGTATAATGTAACCTCTTAGAACCAAAAAGTTAACTGAATATTTTAAATCAGTTTTAAAAGTTCATTAGAGGGGGTACGATTTTATCTGATCACCGGTTTCTCGTTATTGCGAGGGAGTGAAATGACCATGGCAATATTCATGGTTTAATAGTGCTGTGGAGATTGCCATGCTCCGCTCGCAATGACTTTTAAAAGGGGCTGTGACTATTGCTCAACACTATTCAAAACCCTTGGCAAGAAATCATCGAAAAATTGATCAAAAGCGTTACGATTGGCGCCGCTATTTACGCGGTATTTTCTGTTGGTCACTACAATCAGATCGAATTCCGGTGCGATGAGCAGAACCTGTCCTCCATATCCATCTACAAAGTGGATTTTTGTACCTTCAACTTGCCGCGTCCACCAGTAATTTCGACGATGACCGGATGCACTATAACCACCGAGATCTAAAGGGTGATTCAAGGTTTCATCCACCCAGCTTTTTGAGACGATTTGCTGGTTATCCCACCGACCGTCCTGAAGATATAGTAGTCCGATTTTTGCGAGGTCTCGTGCGGTGAGTTCAAGCCCGGCCCCTCCGCGTTCAACCCTATTCCCGTCTGTTTCCCAATTATACCCGTTGATGCCCAGCGGATCCCAAAGGACAGACTGTGCAAATTCTCCCGGCGTGAGGGTATTCGTTCTCTGTAAAATGTAGGATAAGAGGTGAGAAGAAGTGGAATTGTACTCATAGGTAGTACCAGGTGTGTGAATAATCGGCTTAGAAAAAATATAAGTTAGCGGATCATTCAGGTTGTTTTCGTACTCATCAAGATCTCGTTCCTCCCTCCAATCCATTCCGGTAAGCATATTCAACAAATGCTCCAGCTTCACATTTTGCCAACCTGTATTTGTTGGAAGCTCGGGGAAATAGTTTGTGATGAACTGATCTTCACTTTCAATAGAACCGTTATACATACTGATGCCCGCTAAAAGTCCGGTAACAGATTTGGTAACCGACCGCAGATGCAAAAGTGCATTTCTTGAGGCTCCACTTCGGTACGTTTCACTTACAATCTTTCCGTTTCGGATCACCAAAAAAGAGTATAATCCATTTGCTTCTTGCAGTGCTGATTCAAGCTCAGTGATTTTTCCCTCATCCATCTGTTGAGATGATGGCGAGGTAGTTTCCCAAAAATCGTCTTCCGGGATCTCTTCAAAACCGGTTGAGTTATCGGAGCAGCTATTCAGAATCAGGAGTGCTGAAAGAAGAATAAGATTGGTAAAAGCTCTTGTTGAAATCATGGCAGAGGATTATTCAATTCACAAATAACGGCTGAAATATCAGATCATCAAATAGAATCATGGTTGTTTGAATATCGTAAGTGATGGTTTTCTAATCGTAATTCATTGAGGGATCG
>CAYRDO010000147.1:3039-10473 GCA_964422985.1 uncultured Rhodohalobacter sp.
TTGAACATTGAATCTAAAACAGATCGATTATGATAGCGACCATGGAAACCCGCCAGAATTCTGAATCACTCCATTCGTATTGACACAGAATTCTACAAAGCTGATACGAGTACACTTGGTACTATTCTCGACTTCTTTGGTAATTAATCCATGAGCTTATAAAACCTATTTTTCGGCTTCGAGGTAAGCCACAACGGATTTCCAGATAGCCTCCATTTTGGAATCTGCTTCGGAATTGTAGGTGTCATCTTCGCCCTCAATGTTGCAACTTTGGCCTTCAATTCGCACGCTGTGATCTTCCTCTTCTTCTATTTTTATAACTACTGGCATCAACCATTTCCAGGAAAGATGAAATTTTAAATCACTGACCTTTAAAAATGCGAGCGGAATGTCCTTCACGTCATCCTGGCCTACTTTAATAGTGCCGCCCATAAATTCTTTAATCAGCCGATTACCATTCGTTATTTCATTATGGTCCATAGATATCACTTTAGTTGTTTTTAATATTGGTCGTGCTAAAATAAAAAATAATGGTTGGCTTATTTATTATCATTGGTTGCATATGTCCGGATGCTTCTCAAATCAAGAACGACTTTAACCTAGCATACAAACGCAAGTAGTTTTACTCTATAAACATGGAATGATTATTCGTTTAATAAAATTAGCAAAGTCGGGAGTCATTTTTTCGATCTAGAGAACGAACCGTTCCATGCCGTTTCAAATGTATTTGTAATAAGTAGAACGACTAGAAATGGCACGAATATTTATCACAGGATCATCAGCAGGATTGGGCCAAATGGCTGCGAAATCACTAATTAGCCAGGGGCATAATGTTGTTTTACACGCCCGAAATGGAAACCGAAAACAAGATACACTGGAAAGTGTACCCAATGCTGAAGATGTTTTAATCTGTGACCTTTCAAGCATGGAAGAAACGAAACTGTTGGCTGATGATGTCAACAATCTGGGAAGTTTTGATGCCGTCATCCACAATGCCGGTGTGTATCGTACAGATCAGGAGAAAATTTTGAGGGTAAACACCTTGGCTCCCTATATCCTCACGTGCCTGATTGAAAAACCGAAACGTCTTATTTACCTGAGTTCCGGTTCACACAAACATGGAAGTCCCTCACTTGATAAGATAAAATCGGGAAAAGGAGTCAGTTACTCCGACTCCAAATTTCACGATCTGTTGCTTGCAAAAGCAGTCGCCCGAAAATGGCCGGATGTTTTTTCGAATGCCGTCGATCCCGGCTGGGTTCCTACAAAAATGGGAGGTTCTGGCGCACCTGATGATCTGGACAAAGGCTACGAAACACAAGTGTGGCTTGCTGTGAGTGAGGATGAAAAAGCGAAAGTCAGCGGCCGCTACTTTTATCACAAAAGAGAAACGAACGTCCACTCTAAAGCTGATGACGCAAAATTACAGGATGAGTTTCTTGATGCCTGCGAGCAAATTACGGGAGTCCGTTTTCCGGAAAATGATTAGCTGTTGTTTTTAAGGCTTTCCTCTTTCATCAACTGAACCATCAGTTTGATTTTATCCTGATAATAAATCGCTAATTCATCTTCTTCTCTTGAGAGTGCATCCAGCTTGTTAATTGGAATAGAATAAGGAAGTACCCAGGCCCGAAGCGTATGCGCGATGGAAATCATCGTATTAATTCCCTGGATCCCAAAGGTTCCATCGGAAATACAGATCAACCCGATTTTCTTATCTGTTAAATATGGCGAGGCATTGTCGTAGGTTAGCTGGAGCCAGTCCAATGCATTTTTCATCACCCCGGGAATCGTCCCGTGATACAAAGGAGCCATCCAAATCTGCAAATCTTCTTCAGTGAATGCTTGAATTATCTGGTTGACGTCATCCGTCGGAGTTTGATCGTAGGGATCAAAAATGGGAATCTTTTTTTCGGAGAGATCGATCTGTTTGACGGGCAAGCCATTCTGCTCACTTTGCTCAGAAACATAATCATATACCATGGAATAAAACGAGTCTTCATGGTTGTGGAGTGAGCCGTTAAAAAGAAGCATTACAAGTATTTATGATGGATATTTTCAAAAATATTTTAAAAAACAGGGCTGTCAAAACCTCAACTGACAACCCTGTTCGCGTGCGGAAGAAATCTACTTAGCGTCACTGTAATATTCAGCAACCTTGTCCCAGTTCACTACATTCCAAAAAGATGAAATGTAATCCGGGCGCCGGTTTTGATAATTCAGGTAATATGCGTGCTCCCATACATCTAATCCCAGAATTGGAGTGCCTTGTACATCGGCTACGTCCATCAGCGGATTATCCTGGTTTGGTGTGGAAGTTACTTCCAGATCGCCGTCGGCATTTACAATTAACCATGCCCAACCGGATCCAAATCGTCCTCCTGCAGCAGAAGCAAACTCTTCTTTGAATGCATCAAAAGATCCGAATGCATTATCGATTGCTTCGGCAAGATCTCCCGTTGGAGTTCCGCCCGCATTTGGAGCCAGAATTGTCCAGAAAAGAGAGTGATTGTAGAATCCGCCGCCGTTGTTTCTTACAGCTGTGGAATGTTCAGAAACAGAACTGAAAATATCTTCGATCGCTTGATCTTCCAGGTCCGTTCCTTCAATAGCATTATTAAATTTATTTGTATAACCCTGGTGGTGTTTGGTGTGATGGATTTCCATCGTTTTTGCATCTATAGAAGGTTCCAGGGCGTCGTAGTCATACGGAAGTTTAGGTAATTCGTAACTCATAATATTTGTTTGATTCGTTTCGGTTCACTGACAAGGTAGTAAGCTCATACAATAAACAAAATAAATACTTTGTTTATTAACATAAATAGTTTTTATTGCTGCTATAGATATTTTCTCCAGTCAAAAACCTGCAAGTAATTTATTTCAGGAGCGCAAATACCTATTTTATTCAGTTGATTATAAAGAGCCCCATAGATTATGAAGACAAATTTGGCCGAAAACGAAAAAGCGCTCGA
Organism: uncultured Rhodohalobacter sp.; assembly: GCA_964422985.1. Classification (GTDB taxonomy): domain Bacteria; phylum Bacteroidota; class Rhodothermia; order Balneolales; family Balneolaceae; genus Rhodohalobacter. The sequence goes on from CAYRDO010000147.1 coordinate 6,012, forward strand.
AATTTTAAAACAGCAGGGACCCAAATCTATCTCTGCTATCGCAAATTCTATGGATGTGACTGTTGAAGGAGCTCGATTCCATCTTCTAAAACTGGAAAAAAATGGGTTTGTAAAATCGACGTCAAAAGCGGAAGGCCGGGGACGCCCCAAGCAGATCTGGGCGCTTACCCAAAAAGGCCACGATCGATTTCCGGATGCACACGCGGAGCTCACAGCCAATCTCATAAACATGATGCGGGATACTCTTGGAGAAGATGCTGTGGACCAGGTAATCGACCGGCATCAAAAAAACACAAGTTCGCGGTATTCACAAGAAATTGAAGAGTCTGATAATCTTGAAACTCGCCTCAAAAAATTAGCTGAAATTCGTACACGGGAAGGCTACATGGCCGAGTACAAAAAAGAAGATGACCATTTCCTGTTTATTGAAAACCATTGTCCCATCTGCTCAGCAGCAAAAGTTTGCCAGGGATTTTGTCGGGCCGAAAAGAATATCTTCAAAAGTGTATTGGGTGAAGGTGTAGATGTGGAGCGAATTGAACATATCATCAAGGGAGCGCGGCGTTGCTGCTATCGTATTACTAAAACCGTATGATTCCTCCATTATCAGAAGAAAAAAAGTCTTCAAAAGAGGGCGTTTGAAATTTCTTCAGACGGGTTTTCGTGAATCATTTATTTCTCTAAAGGGAATCCGTAAAGCCGATCTTTCAATTTTTTTATAAAACGATTGATTAGAAATCGGGTTGGAATGTCTCTTTAAAGGTCCATGTAATAATGATAGTAGTCATCACACCTACTATTTCTTGGTTGAATGAGTCAGCGAAAAGTGTTGTTACCACCTGATTAAAGCTTTTTGAGTCCATGTGGTTATGGTTATAAAGTGAGGTCACAACGCGATGATATTGAGTATCTGGCTCTTTTCAGCCTTTTTATTCTCGCATCAGATGAGGAGTTAAAAATCTCATTTACATCACATCAAGAGAATGCTCCTTTTTCATGCAGGAAAAATTTTTTCTAAGAGTCCGGCATCTCTTTTCTATCATCTGCTAAAGTTGTAATATTCAGTTTGTCTCACTATTAAATGTGAAAGTCTCGTTCCTGCAGGGTTCGGGATGATTGTGTTTCCCACCCTTTTTCAACGCAGTGAACTGTTTCTCTCACCGATTTAAATCTGTTAGGATAAAAGGAGAATTGAATGACAGAGAGAAAAGATATTTCAGCTTTGAAGATTGACAGATCTCCAGACCGATCCCCAAACAGATGGCGGCGTGTGATGGTGAGTCTGTTTATCCTGTTGCTTATTGTGCTGGGGGTGTTCGGCTTTTTTTCACTCTCCGCAAACTTCAGTGAACCCGAAGTGGACGTTGCGATAGTAACCCGCACATCGGGCAATTCATCAAATATGATATTGACAGCCAGCGGCTACGTGGTGGCCCAGCGTAAAGCCGCAGTAGCTTCTAAAGGAACCGGCCGCCTTGAATTTCTTGGTGTTGAAGAGGGTGACCAGGTGAAACGAGGACAGGTAATAGCGCGCCTTGAAAACAGTGATATGGTAGCTGCACTAGAACGTGCCCGGGCTGAATTGATGGTGGCTAAAGCCGATTCGGCTGAGGCTGCTCTGAATCTTTTGCGCTATGAAATGCTGGATAGCCTGAATATGACGGCCAAAGTGAATGTAGATGCCGCTCAAACAACATACATGCGTGTATTGGCAAATATCGGCACGGCTGCCGCCCGCATCAAAGAGGCCGAAGTAGCTGTTGAGAATACCGTGATCTATGCTCCGTTTGACGGTACGGTTCTGACTAAAGATGCCGACGTGGGAGAAATCGTGGCTCCGTTTGCAGCTTCTTCAAATTCTCGTGGAGCTGTTGTAACCATCGCTGATATGTCATCGCTAGAGGTAGAAACTGATGTTTCTGAATCCAACATCACCAAGGTGCGGCTGAATCAACCCTGTGAAATTGTGTTGGATGCTTACCCGGACCAGAGATACCGCGGATATGTGAAAAAGATTGTGCCTACGGCCGACCGTGGAAAAGCCACCGTTTTGACTAAAGTAGCTTTCTACGAACTGGACAATCGTGTACTTCCTGAAATGAGCGCTAAAGTACAATTTTTATCTGAAGAAATTCCGGAAGGACAGGTTGAAAATCAGCCCGTTCTGACTCTGCCAAGCACTGCTTTGGTCCAACGTGGTGATGAAATGTACGTGCTGATGGTTAACGATGAAATTGTAGAAGAACGAGCCGTACAAACGGGCAGATCGATGGGCGGTCGCACGGAAATTTTGGCGGGACTTGAGCAAAACGACCAAGTGATCCGCCAACCAAATGGAGAGTTGAAAAACGGCACAAGAGTTCGAATCAAATCATAAAAACAAGTGGGAGATTTTCATGCAGATAGAAACCGACGTTACTGTACGGACACTCATTGAGCTCCGTGGAGTGTCTAAATCCTATTTTAAAGACCGGATCAAAATTCCGGTCTTGTCCAACATCAATCTGGTGATCCCTGAGGGAGAATTTCTCGCTTTTATGGGGCCGTCCGGTTCGGGCAAAACAACACTGTTAAATCTCATCGCCGGAATCGATCACCCCAATACCGGACAAGTTGCTATTGAAGGCACCGATATTGCGGGATTTAGCGAATCAGAACTGGCCAGATGGAGATCGCGTCACGTGGGATTTGTCTTCCAGTTTTACAATCTCATTCCTGTACTCACCGCTTACGAAAATGTGGAGTTGCCCCTCTTGCTTACCAATCTTTCAAAAAAGGAAAAGCGAGAACATGTGGAAGCTGCTCTGACGTTGGTGGGGCTCGGAGATCGAATGAATCACTATCCAAAGCAGCTTTCCGGCGGACAGGAACAGAGAGTGGCCATCGCCCGAGCTATTGTTACGGACCCGACCATTATTGTGGCTGATGAACCGACCGGCGACCTCGATAAAACGTCGGCTGAAGAGGTGCTGGATTTGATGGTCCAGCTCAATCAGCAGTTCAAAAAAACGATCATTATGGTAACCCATGATCCGCGTGCTGCTGAAAGGGCACATAAAATTATTCACCTGGATAAAGGAGAACTGAAACCATATGAACCTACTGAAGCTGGTTTATAAAAATCTTTTCCGGCATTCCCTGCGTTCGATGCTGACCATCCTTGGAATTGCCGTGACCATCACCGCTTTCGGGCTTCTGAGGACGCTCATCGGGTCGTGGTACGCCGGTGTGGAAGCCTCATCCGACAAGCGGCTGATTACACGAAATTCGGTCTCATTCATATTTCCGCTTCCACTGGCGTATCAAAACCAGATCAACAGCGTTCCGGGTGTTGAGCTGAGTACTTATGCGAATTGGTTCCAGGGAATTTACATTGACCAAAACCAGTTTTTTCCGCGCCTGGCTGTCGATTCCGAAACATTTATGGAGAGCTACCCTGAATTTCTGATTACTCCTGAAGAGCTTGCAACTTTCAAAAGAGAGCGTAATTCCTGCATCATCGGGTCGGATACAGCCGAACGATATAACCTGGCGTTGGGTGATATCATGCAAGTTGAAGGCGACATATTTCCCGGCACTTACGAATTTGTGGTGCGGGGAATCTATCAACCGCGCGAAAGTAACACTGATGCCACGCAGATGTTTTTCCACTGGAATTACCTGAACGAACGACTATTAGAGACGGCACCCGGAATGGCAAACCAAGTGGGATGGTACATTGTAACCATCGCTGATCCCAACCAATCAGCCACCATCAGCGAATCAATTGACGGCTTGTTCTTCAACTCTCAAGCAGAAACCAAGACCGAAACCGAGGCCGCTTTCCAGCAGAGTTTTATCTCAATGTCCGGCGCCATCATCCAGGCGATCAATGTGATATCAATCATTATTATCGGAATTATCTGCCTTGTACTTTCCAACACAATGGCGATGACCGCACGCGAGCGAACCCAGGAATACGCCATCCTAAAAACGCTTGGCTTTACCGGTGGATTTATCACAAGAGTGATCACCGGAGAATCTTTTTTGATCTCCTTGCTGGGCGGACTGATTGGGCTGGCTATCACATTTCCGCTGATTGGTGCGATCAGGCAGACGCTGCCAAGCGGATGGTTTCCGGTCTTTGAACTATCGCCTTCAACCATTGGATTAGCAGCAGTGGCGGTATTGGCTGTTTGTATTTTTTCATCCCTCTACCCGGTTTGGTATGCCCGCTCGCAGAGCATTGTAGATGGGCTGCGGCAGATCGGGTAAAACTTTCGGAGATACTCTATGAAAAACATCCCTTTCACCTATAGCATTCGAAACCTCTTTGCGCGACGGCTCACATTTATTTTAACGCTCACAGGCATCACGCTTGTAGTTTTTGTGTTCTGTGCCGTGTTGATGCTCGCCTACGGACTTCAAAAAACCATGGTCGATACCGGCCGACCTGACAATGTGATTTTGTACCGAAAGGGCT
>CAYRDO010000148.1:0-6917 GCA_964422985.1 uncultured Rhodohalobacter sp.
TTGCACCTAAGTAATCTGGTCGCCGATTTTGGTACTTCAGATAGTAAGCATGTTCCCAAACGTCAACACCAAAAATTGGTGTAAGTCCGTGCATGTATGGACTATCTTGATTTGCAGTAGAAATTATCTTGAGGCCGCCTGAATCATCAACGCACAACCAACCCCAACCTGAACCAAATTGGCTGGCAGCTGTAGATGAAAATTTATCTTTGAATTCATCAAAGCTGCCATATTTTTCTTCAATTGCATCGGCAAGTTCACCACTGGGTTCGCCACCACCATTAGGAGATAAAACAGTCCAGAAGAGTTTATGATTTGCATAACCGCCGCCATTGTTAATTACTGCCTGGCGGATATCTTCCGGAACCTCCTCAATTCTTGTTAATACTTCTTCTATGGGAAGGTCGGCAAACGGATGCCCTTCAAGAGCATTATTTACCTTGTTTGTATATCCCTGATGATGCTTTCCATGATGAATCTCCATCGTTCTTTTATCAATGCTGGGTTCCAGAGCATCATGTTCATATGGTAATTCGGGAAGTTCGTAAGCCATTATATTAACTTTGTTTTTTGTATTAAGGTTTATTTCTCTAACACATTTAACATCAATGTGTTATCTAATGTTTCTTACATTAGTGATAATAAATTTCTCAATCAAAAACGTTCCATTTTTTTCAGCTCCCTCAGATATTCATTAAACTCCACAAGATTTGCTCAGTTAATTCTTCTATCTTTAGTTTTTTGAAATTTTAATACACTGATTTTTTATGAAGTACGATTACGATGTAATCATTATTGGCAGCGGCCCCGCAGGTTTTTCTTGTGCAATGCAAAGCACAAAATTTGATAAAAAAGTATTGATTGTTGAAGCCAGTGAAAACAACATTGGCGGTTCCTGGATTAACAAAGGTACTGTGCCCAGCAAAGCACTTCGGGCAGCAGCAAAACTGATCCAATCTTTCCACTCGCAATTTGGAGATGAGAAAGGCCGAAAACCATACGAACGGTTCAGAATGGAAGACATCATGGATTACAAAAAGCCCATTCTGGAGAGCAAGAACAAAAAAATAAAAGAAGACATCGTAAAAAATGAGGTAGACACTGCCAACGGGTGGGGAAAAATTATTGATGAGAATACCGTTGAGGTGTTCAAAAATGTTGATGAGAAAGAGACGTACACCGGAAAACATATCTTAATATCAACGGGAAGTCGACCCTCTGCACCGCAAAATGTAAATGTGGATCAAACCAAAGTCCTGGATTATTCCTCGATTCTTGACCTTACACACATTCCACGACGGCTTGTGATTGTTGGCAGTGGAATTATAGCTTTTGAATACGCCACAATTTTTGCCGCGCTCGGTACAAGAGTCACAATTTTGAGTGATTTGGATGAAATTCTCCCCTTCCTTGATAAAGAGATTAAATCGGCTCTCTTTAAATCGATACGAAAAAAGAATATCCAGATTTTTAACAACACGACGATTGAGAATATATCAGGCAACGACCTGAGAACGTGCGATGAAGTATCGTTCAGAACAAAAGATGAAGATCGACTCCAGGTTGTGGAAACGGACCATGTGCTTTACATCGGCGGTAAAATTCCGAATACTGATAATCTTGGCCTTGATAAACTTGGAATTGAGCGAGACAGCGAAGGTTATATTAAAGTTGATGGTCAGTACCGTACCAGTGTGCCCAGTATTTACGCCGCGGGTGATGTGATCGGATATCCTGCGCTTGCTTCCGCATCCTTTCTGCAAGGTCGTTTAGCTTCGTGCGAAATGTTTGGAAATAAGGCTGTAGCCGAAATGAGCGACACCAGCATGCCATATGGCATCTATTCGATTCCTGAAATATCCGGTATTGGTTTGACTGAACAGCAAGCAGAAGAACTAAATATTAACGTAACTGTGGGACGAGCCTACTTTTCGAATTTAACGCGTGCTGATCTCAATCACGAAACAGAGGGGATTTTAAAACTTGTTTTCCGTACCGATAATCTCAAGTTGTTAGGAGTTCACATTTTTGGAGAGCATTCTACGGATATGATCCATCTTGGCCAAAGTATTATGGCTCATAATGGAAACATTAAATATTTTATTGAGCGGGTTCTGAACTATCCCACCTATTCAGAGGCATATAAAATTGCGGCGTTTAATGGACTCAACCGTGTTCACAAAGCAGGTGTGAAGTACAAAAAGATTTTGGATAAGGATTAGCAAAGAAGTTGCGAGTCATGTAAGTCATCGGATGAATCTGAAAGCATAGAAATACGATTCGAATGAGATCACTCATCTGTTGATTGGTAAAATTTCAGCAAAAGTTCATCCGTTGACCGCTTTGACGGATAAATAAAAACTAAACGTAATGAATCGCTTTAATCAGTCCGCGGGAATCTTGCTCTGGATTATCAGGAAGAGTCTTCAACCCTTTTTCTTTTGATTGTTTTGCGGCAAGAGCCAGAGCCATAGAATCGACGATGTCATCTTCCTCAACCTCGTTGCGTCGAAACTCTTCTTTGATGTCCCGGAAAAAATCTTTGGCAATCTCTTCTCGATCACTGACCAGAGAAAGCCGGTGACGTAATCCTTTCTTGGTATTCTTTTTCTGAAAAATCATACCGCCATTCAGATTCCTGAAAATCAGTTCAGGATGACTTTCAAAAACCACTTCCTGTAATTCAGGCTGATCCGTTAAAAACTGATCTACCGTTTTAATTTTTGGTGTGATATTCCACGCCTGCAGAGTCAGCTTCTTTTCGGTGAATTCATAACTCTGCATGTTCGCCTCTACATACGAAGGAGCGTTCAATGCGGGGCGGATTGGGGGACTAAACACACTCGAAGCATATTCTGAACCGAGTTCTTTTCGAAGAAGAGCATCGCATTCGCGTGTGTATTTTTCATCCTCCAGACCGATCGGAATATCAATGAATACACGATCAAACCTATGAAACGCATCCTCCAAATCTTCATCGGTTCGAAGCACTTCATAAAAAGCATCTTCATCATCAAATGTGATTAAAATCCAACCGGCTTTACAGCCGTCAATTCCGGCAGTTTTCAAATTATTATTGCTTTAATTGATTGTTAATTTCTGACCATCCTACAAGTCATTGCGAGTGAACAGAATGAACGCGGCAATCTACTGATGGTAACACAAAGTTTGAGATTGCTTCGCTAGGCTCACATTGACATGAAAACCTAGTTACTCTTCACAGTATTTCTTAATGAAATATGAAGTTCACGTAATTGTTTTTCATCCACTTCGCCCGGTGAGTTATCCATCAGGCTTTGCGCTTTTTGATTCTTAGGAAATGCAATTACATCCCTCAGACTTTGCGCGCCGGCCATCAACATAATCATTCGATCCAGACCGAAAGCAATTCCACCATGAGGAGGAGCTCCATATTTAAAAGCATCCATTAAAAATCCGAACTTCTCCTCAGCTTCATCTTCTTTAATGCCAAGTACATTGAATACTTTTTGCTGAAGTTCAGAATCATGGATACGAATAGAACCACCACCAAGCTCATTTCCGTTCAGTACTAAATCGTATGCCCTGGATTTCACTTTTGCAGGTTCTTCATCAAGTAGCGGAATGTCCTCTGGTTTTGGAGCTGTAAATGGGTGGTGAAGTGAGTGATATCGCAGATCTTCTTTCGACCACTCTAAAAGTGGGAAGTCTGTTACCCATAAAAATTTGGTTTGATCCGTTTGAATCAGATCAAAATCTTTGGCTACCATCAGCCGTAGTGTTCCCATCTGTTTGAATACTTCCGGTGAAGGTCCTGCAAGAATCAGCACTAAATCTCCATCTTTCGCGCCCGATGTTTCCGCCATATTTTTCATCGTTTCATCATCCAGAAACTTACCGACACTGCAGTTGATCTCACCATCCTGCAGTTTCATGAAAACCATTCCGGCGGCACCCGTTTGGGATTGAACTCGTTCCGTCAGCCGATCCAACGCGCCGCGGCCCATACTTCCCTCACCTGGAACTGTAATGGAAACGACGTGGCCGCCCTTCTCTACAATTGATCTGAAAATCTTGAACTCACAGTCTTTTACATCATCAGAAATGTCATTGATCTCTAAACCGAATCGCAAATCGGGCTTGTCAGATCCATATTTATGAAGTGCCTCCTCATATGGCATTCGCTGGAACGGAGTTTCAATCTCAACATCTAAATGCTCCTTCCACAGTTTGGCCATCAATTCTTCGTGGACTTCAAAAATATTCTCTTCATCCACGAAAGACATCTCAACGTCAATCTGAGTAAATTCAGGCTGGCGGTCGGCTCGTAAATCTTCATCCCTAAAACACTTTACGATTTGGAAATAGCGGTCCATTCCGGAGACCATCAATAACTGTTTGTACGTTTGCGGACTTTGTGGAAGTGCAAAAAATCGTCCTGCATTCACCCGACTCGGCACCAAGTAATCTCTCGCTCCCTCCGGAGTTGATCGCATCAGAACAGGGGTCTCAACTTCAGCAAATTTCTTATCGTGATAGAAATTCCGAACCGTGTGTGCAACCTCTGATCGAAGCAATAGTTTCTTCTGAATTTCCTGCCGACGAATATCCAGATAGCGATATCGCAACCGAACTTCTTCGTTTGTGGGAATTCCATCTTTGATTTCAAACGGAGGTGTTTCAGCTTCGGAATAGACAATCAGCTCCGTTACTTCCACCTCAATTTTTCCGGTGGGCATCTCCGGGTTGATGGTATCTTTATCCCGTTCAATCACTTTCCCCTTCACACCGATTACATATTCAGAGCGAAGGTCTTCAGCCATCTCATGCAGCTCTTTATTGGTCTCATCAAATACAATTTGCGTAATTCCATACCGATCTCTCAGATCGATAAAAATAAGACCGCCTAAATCCCGGCGAGTAGAAATCCATCCGTTCAGGACAACCTCCTCTCCCTCATTACTTCTTGTTAATTCGCCACATGTATGGGTTCGGTTCCAACTCATAAAAAATCTTTATTGATTAAATCCGTATTAAATCGTTTTCTTTGTAAGCGGCAAAAATAAACAATCTGATAACCATTCGCTCATTCCATCTTGAACTTTTATGCTAACTCTCGCGCTTATAGCCAACATTTTCTGCAGTTTTGCGCTTTTCGGGTTGATTTGGTGCGTGCAACTTGTTCACTATCCGTTTTTTCTGCGGACCGATAAAATTAATTTTATCAGTCATATCGGGTTTCACAAGTACCGAATCTCCATTATTGTGATTCCGCTTATGACCATTGAATTAGCCACCTCCGGAATTCTTGCATTCCAATCTCAACAATTTACGGGATGGAATTTATTCGGATTTGTGGTTGTAATTCTCATTTGGCTTGTCACCTTTTTTGTACAAGTACCGTTGCACGATCAACTCTCGAATGGGTATGATGAATCAACAGTCCAAAAGCTTATCAAAACAAATTGGATTCGAACCATTTTATGGTCGACCAAGTCTTTTTCCAGTCTACTTATATTGTTTCTTCTATTTCATTAAGCCCGCCGCATATAAAATACTTTACATTTTGGGATAAAGAATTATATTCATAAGTGTAAAGACGGACTTATCAGCTATCACTATGGGCAAAGTTCATGTATTAGTTGCGGAAAGTTTCGATATCTACAGACACGGTTTGGAATCTGTCTTGAACTCTTCCAAGAAAGTTCAATTGCAAAAGGTCTGTAAATCGGGCAAGGAGTTGATTAAGCATTTTAAAAAATCACCCGGTGCAGTTTGCTTGGTTTCTTCCGGAATTTCTGATATGAATATTCATGATCTCATCACAGAGCTAGAAAAAACATCTGACGAACCCGGTGTAATTGTACTCACTCATTCAACCGAACTCACACATCTGAATCAATCCTTAAAAGCCGGGGTGAAAGGGTATCTCACAAAAAATGCTCCCTCCAAAGAATTAATTGATGCAATTATTGAGGTCAGCCAGGGGCGACAGGCATTTGGAAAATCTGCATCGCAATTAATGATTGGTAAGTACGCCGACAGTGCCAAAAAATCGCTCTCGAAAAAGAAAAAACTGATCACTGAACGAGAAAGGGAAATTGTAAAACTGATTGTCCAGGGATACACGAGTGCAGAAATTGCAAATCTTCTTTTCATCAGCACTCGCACCGTAGAAACCCATCGCGCTAACCTGATGAATAAGCTGGAACTAAAGAATACAGCGGCCCTCGTTCGCTACGCTATTGAGGAAAATATTAGCTGAAGCAAACAAATATTTAGAAATACGTATTTATACGTAATTAAATTACGTTCAAATACTTATTGCAGAAAGTTCTTGATAAAAGTATGTTAATTTTGCAAATGGGGTAATAGCCGTCTGTAGATGATATTTAGCAGCACTCTTTGATCGGAGTGCTGCTAATTTTTTTTTCTGTAATCTTCTAATTAACGAGAGAATTGATCTCATCGCATGAAATTAGGAATAGAGTCTATTTTTTCTTCTGACCTGATTTTTATCCAATCCTCCACCCATTCCGGATAATTCGTTTCATACATTGGGATACCGCTTGTTCCTTCAATGCTCGCAGACATCCAAAACGAATTTCCCTCAACCATGTAAAAACCTTCCCTTGTTAATGAAATATCCCACCCGATAGAAAGACTTTTAAATTTTTGATGCGTCATCTTGGCTACCTGTACAAGTTCATTCCAACCGTACAAATATTCTCCTGTTATTTGCTCACCAGTAGCCGGATGTATATCAAAAGAGAAAGAATTGTTTATCGGTTTAGGAGTAACTGCCCTTCCCATTTTGCCGGTTTTCACATCAACCGGAGTTGCTATCCCTCCCACTGAATAGTTGTCAGCATCGCTATCTCCGTATGGCAATCGAAGAGCAGCAAAAAATGGGATAATTTCATCTCGATGCGGAGAGC
>CAYRDO010000148.1:6927-10447 GCA_964422985.1 uncultured Rhodohalobacter sp.
TCCGTTGGTAAACTTCTTCCATTCCTCATGATTTTCCAGGGCTTCCTGAACAATCACACCTCCACTTTTTGAAATACTTTTTAAATAACTTTCTAATTCCTCCGGCTTATATATATTTCCAGCCCGGTCTCTGAATCTTTCATTTGTGTATAAAAACTTTTTAGCTCCTCTACCTTGACTGCCATCTAACTCTTTTATAAAGAAATTTTTCAGCGGGAGCGGACCTTCATCAGAGCTGGAAAATGTTATTTCACCTTTTACAATTACGGAGTAAACTTCAGGAGTTCTAATATTATGATCCTTGCAATACATATAGTATTTCATTTTATCCCTAAGACAATTAATCTCCTCTTTATGCGGATACCCCAAATACCTGTTTTGAACAAGAATGTGCCTGTTAAAACTATGTGTATGAACTTTTTCCCAACGCTCATCAAAAAACAAATGATGAGCACGAAGTGCCTGGGAATCAACCCGAACTCTAAATACCAGGTAGGCCATTCGTTTCCACTGCCGGAAAAAAGAGAGACCGGAATATTCTTTAACTACAGATCCATACGCCCTCAACTGAAGCAATAGATTGATATTCCACTTGATCAGATAGGAAATATCGTCCACTACCCATCTTATAAATTCTTTAAGCGAGACTCGTTTATCCTTTGATTTATCACTCCATTTCTGAAAAAAATAGAGGCGTCTGCAATTTTGAATTCTATTAAGCCAACGTTTCTTTTTTTGAACGGATTGATTGTCCATCAACTACTTAAAATTGAGATATTTTAACTCCATGAAGGTAAACTCTGTGCAGTTTCAAATAAAGCGATAGGAATTTTTATTAATCGTTCTACACGTAAAACGTTTCTGTTAATTTCAATTAGGCTCACTACTAATCAACTAAGATCTCTTCTGCAGTTTTGCTTGATAAAATTTCGATGCACTCCTCAACCCAAATTGGGTACGAAGTCATATAAAGCGGTTTGTTTGCGGGTGACTCCATCACTTCTGCCCCCCAATAAGGGTTTCCTTCAATCACACATAGGCCATCTTCTGTCAAAGACAAATCCCAGCCAACAGCTAATGTTCTGAATTTTCGGTGAATCTCTTTCGTGAACTCCAATAACTCATTCCATCTATATAATATTGAACCTGTAATTTGTTCACCGCTATCGGGGTGAACATCCCAGGAAAAGGTTCCCTGATATGGTTTACAAGAAATAGCTCTTCCCAGCTCGCCCGTTTCAATGTTGATGGCCGAAGCAACTCCGCCCAATGTATAATTATCAGCATTTGAGTTTCCTACCGGCATCCTGAGAGTTGCAAAGAAAGGAATGATTTCATCTTTATCCTTTAGCGAGCGGCCGGTTACAATTCTGCAAGTTGCCAGTGCTCCATTTGTAAACTTTTTCCATTCATGATGATTTTTCTTCGCGTCCTGGATGAGTAAACTCTCCGTACGTTTTGATTCTTTCTCCATATATGAATGTAGTCTATCCAAATCGTACTCTTCACCGTTCAGATCGCGGTAGATTTCATGATCAAACAAAAGATATTTTGATCCCTTGCCCTGTCCACCATCTACGTTTTTAATGAACAGATCTCTTTTTGGAAATTGAATCTCGTTGTGATCCGGAAATTTCACCAAACCTTTCTCATAAATTGAATGAATTCTTGGTGTATTCCACCCATACTTTTCACAACATTCAAAAAACTTGTACTTATTATGAATCAGGTTTACATCCTTTTCAGGGAAAAATCCGGTGATTCTTCTTTTTATCATATTATGGCGTCCAAGGCTAAAAAAATCGGCTTTTTCCCATCGATCCCGCTCAAACAAATGATCATATCTAAACAAACCTGAATCTGTACGAATAACAAAAACCAGGTAAGCCATTCGCCTCCACTGCTCGAAAAATGAAAGGCCTGAATATTTTTTAACTACAGATCCATATTTCCGCAACTGCAACAGCAGGTTAATATTCCATTTAACCAGAAAAGAAATATCATTACTAATCCACTTCAGCAGTTCTTTCAATGATTTTTCATCATCGGATTTATCCTTCCATTTTTGATAGGCATATTTCCTGCCCACCTTTTGGATCCTTTTCAGCCAACGTTCTCTTTTTTCTATCTGTTCTTCCATGCGAACCTATCAAATGAATAGAGCTGTTTACGTGCATTGCTCATATTTTTCCATCCACTTCTCAAAAAGCTCCGGATAGATTGTATTCTTCAGTGAATCTTGAAATGGAATTTCGTAACTACCGGACGCCCAGCCAACATTTCCTTCAATCATACTGCACCCATCTGTTGTGAGGCTGACATCCCACCCTACAAAAATAGTTTTAAAATGTTTGTGAACATCGAGAGTGAATTCTAATAAATCAATCCAATTTGGTAAAATTTCTCCCTCAATTTGGTGCTTCGTATCGGGATGCTTTGTGAATTCAAATGTACCATGAATAGGCTTGGATGAAACACCAACTCCCAATTTCCCTTCTGATAAATCAACCGGGGCAACGATCCCGCCCAATGCGTAATTATCTGCATGTAAATCTCCCACAGGCATTTTAAAACAGCAAAAAAGGGGAATGATACTTTCATTATCAGGATTTCTGGCTGTTACAATCCGGCAAGTAGCCAAACTTCCAGAAGTAAAATTCATCCACGTCTCATGGTTTTTGAGAACGGGTTGAACGATAAGAGATCCTTCATGGAGTGATATAGCCTTTAGTTGACCCTCTAACTGTGTTGCTGAATAGGACCTTTTTTTGTCAACAAAATGGCCGTCATCAAAATTGAATTTATTCGATCTGTCTCCCTTCCCTCCTGAAAGATTTTTGATGAAAACAGATGATTCGGGAATAAGGTTATCAAATTTTTGATATGTGACATCGCCGTTCTCAAGGACTGCTATTATTTGAGGAGTAGGTATATTTTTTGAGATGCAGTACTGATAGAATTCGAACTTATTTTTTATGGTAGATAATTCATCTTTTGAAGACAAACGTACCAATTTGCGTTGCACCGGGTAGTGGTTAAACACAAAATCATCTACAGATTTCCAATTCGCATCTTTAAAAAGCAGTCTAGATTTATAGTATCTGGGATAATTTCTAAGCCTGAACATGACATACATAAATTCTTTCCATTGACTCCAGTAAGACCTTCCGTACTCTTTTCGAATGGCAGGGCCGTACCTCCTGATTTGCAGCACAATATTTAGACTCCATTTCGCTACAAAAATGACATCTGCCAGAATCCACCTGCAGAATGTTTTGATCACAGAAGGTTTGTTCCAGGTCAGCTCTTCCAGTCTCTCAAAAAAATATTTTCTCCTTTCCTCTTTAAGGCGATCATAATACCGCGTAAAATAATCGGGATTTGAGTTCTCCAAGCGACGAGTAGTTTGTTTGGGGCTGTAGATCAGGTAAAAATTTAACCTATAATAAAAAAGCCACATCACAATTTCTTGTAATGTGGCTTATAAAGTAGCGTGGGGCGGAATCGAACCGCCGACCTC
>CAYRDO010000149.1:0-10438 GCA_964422985.1 uncultured Rhodohalobacter sp.
TAGATTCTCTGGCCTCTTTTATCACAACACCATTGCTGGCCATCCAATACTTTTTTTCTAATAATGTAATGAACAAATAAAGGCACTCCGCCGGCAATCCTCAGCTCAACAGAAAACAGTTCCTTTCCTCTTCTTCTCTTACGTCTCATTGGTTCAATTCAAATGTTGATCTTTATAGTATGAGCCAAATTTCGTTTATCCCTTACAGAAAATTTGAAAGATGAATTTCTTGGATGTAATCTAAGATGGCGTAACCATCTCGCTTGTGTCTGACCCATCCCCGAACCCTTTCCCTATTTCGCAAAAGAAACGAAACAAGGGGAGAAGAATATGAAGTCCCTCCTTGTTGAGTGCTTTTCTCAAGAGAGAGGGATTTAGGGTGGGGCAAAAAAGGCATCAGACTGCTTGCACTCTCTGTACAACGCTTCCTTGATCTCCGAACTTTTTTTTAGCACGTTATTTGGGTATTTTCGAATCGAAAAATTAAACCCTTGAAATTGTTAGTTAAACGCATCCTTTTATGAAGATTCATGAGTATCAAGCCAAAGAGTTATTTAAAGAAGCCGGCATCGCTGTACCTGATGGCGTAGCAACCTCCTCCGTTGATGAAGCTGTAAAAGCCGCTGAAGAGATGAAAGAAAATGGCACGAGCCTGTTTGTTGTAAAGGCTCAGATTCATGCCGGCGGACGAGGGAAAGGCCGCACTAAAAAGAGCAATGCAAAGGGCGTTATTTTGTGCCGGTCAATCGAAGAAGTTCGGGAAGCGGCTGAATCATTGTTAGGTGATACACTCGTGACTATCCAAACCGGTGAAGAGGGACAGGAAATAAAAACGATTTACGTCACCGATGGTGTGGATATCGAGAAAGAGTTTTATCTCGGAATTCTGCTGGATCGTGCCAAAAGCCAGAATGTAATTATGGTTTCGACAGAAGGCGGCGTAGAGATTGAAAAAGTTGCCGAAGAAACCCCAGACAAAATTGTAAAAGAATGGGTTGAGCCCGGAATGGATCTGGCTCCAAACCAGGCACGCCGACTGGCTTTTGCTCTCGGATTTGAAGGTGATGCGTTTAAAAAAGCTGTAAAATTCATCAATGCCCTTTATAATTTTTATGTGAAGCAAGATGCGGACATGGTAGAAATCAATCCGCTTGTTCTGACCCCGGAAGGCGATGTTTTAGCGTTAGACGCAAAAGTTACTTTTGATGGGAACGCTATGTACCGCCACAAAGATCTGCAGGAACTTCGGGATGAATCTGAAGAGAACCCGATTGAGCTCGAAGCTTCCAAATACGGGCTCAATTACATCAAGCTTGATGGAAATGTGGGCTGTATGGTGAATGGCGCCGGTCTTGCCATGGCCACGATGGATATCATTAAACTATCCGGCGGCGATCCCGCGAACTTTCTTGATGTGGGTGGCGGCGCAAATGTGGAAACCGTAAAAAACGGATTTCGAATTATTCTTGAAGACCAAAATGTAAAAGCAATTCTGATTAACATTTTTGGCGGAATTGTTCGGTGTGATCGTGTTGCCAACGGTGTAATCGAAGCCGTTAAAGATCCGGAAATCGCCGAAAAGGTAGAAAACGTACCGATCATCGTTCGATTACAGGGGACCAACGCTGAAGAGGCCAAAGAGATCATCGACAACAGCGATCTGAATGTGATTTCTGCCGTTCTGTTGAAAGAAGCGGCCGAAGCAGTTTCGAAGGTGTTGGCGGCGTAGTTTAGATTTTGCTACATCCACAAGGGACGTATTACAAAATGCGTCCCTATTTTTTTGGATGAAGAATTTTTAATTCATTTAGCACGCCACCCAATAAAATTTCTCTCCTCCAAAAAATGATTCCCGCACGTTATTCCCTTATATTTGGTTCTTATGTATTTAATGAGAGGTATCAGCTCCACACATGTCTGAATTTAAATTACACTCCCCCTGGGAACCCGCCGGCGATCAACCACAAGCCATTGAGGAATTAACGGAGGGAGTTCAACACGGCGACAAATTTCAAACCCTGCTTGGCATCACCGGTTCGGGTAAAACACGGTCCGTAGCCGGCGTGATTGAAAACGTGCAGAAGCCCACGCTGGTGATGAGCCACAACAAAACGCTGGCAGCACAGCTATATCGGGAGCTCAGTGATTTCTTCCCGGAAAATAGAGTCGAGTTTTTTATCTCCTACTACGACTACTATCAGCCCGAAGCGTACATCGCTACCCAGGATAAGTACATCGAAAAAGATCTATCCATCAACGAAGAAATACAGCGCCTTCGTTTGCGTGCCACGAGCTCACTTCTTTCCGGCCGGCGCGATGTGATCATCGTTTCATCCGTCAGTTGCATTTACGGAATTGGTTCTCCATCTGAGTATGAAAAGCTCATCATTAATCTTGAAACAGAGATGGAAATTCCGCGAAATACACTTTTGTATGATTTGGTTGATCTCCATTACAACCGAAATGATATGGATTTCACACGCGGAACCTTCCGTGTACGCGGCGATGTGGTGGATGTGTATCCGGCCTATTCAGAAGAAGGTTTGAGAATCTCTTTCTGGGGTGATGAAATCGAAAAACTTGAAATTTTTGATATCGATTCCGGGAATGTCATTAACGATGTGGAGGAGTTTCGCATCTATCCCGCATCGCATTATGTGACATCGAAAGGGCGATTGGATCAGGCGATCGAACAGATCCGCGAAGAGATGCACTGGCGCGTGGAAGTGCTGCAGGATGAACAACGATTTCTGGAAGCCAAACGCCTCGAACAGCGAACGCTTTTTGATATCGAAATGATGCAGGAGATCGGGTACTGTTCCGGCATTGAAAACTACTCTCGATACCTGAGTGCACGAAAGCCGGGCGAGCGACCCTATTGTCTGATGGATTATTTCCCCGATGATTATTTATTAGTAGTTGATGAGAGTCATCAAACCGTTCCACAGATCGGGGCGATGTACGGCGGCGACCGGTCTCGAAAAGTCGAATTGGTTGAACACGGTTTTCGATTGCCATCAGCCCTCGATAACCGACCTCTCACGTTTGAGGAATGGGAATCGATGATCAACCAGGCGATTTTTGTGAGTGCTACGCCAAGCGATTATGAGCTGGAAAAATCCGGCGGCGTTTATGTAGAGCAGATTATTCGTCCGACAGGATTGATGGAACCTGAAATTGAAGTTCGTCCGCTCGACAATCAGGTTGATGATCTGCTTGAAGAGATTCGGCTCCGAACGGAAAAAGATGAAAGGGTTCTCTGCATTACGCTTACCAAACGACTTAGTGAGGAGCTCAGCGAATATCTCAAAAATCTTGGGATCAGTGCCGCTTACATGCACAGTGAATTGGATGCTATGCAAAGAGTCGAAGTTCTTTATAAATTCCGGCGCGGGGATTTCAACGTGCTGGTTGGAATTAACCTGCTTCGTGAGGGAATTGATATTCCCGAATTGAGTCTCGTTGCCATTATGGATGCGGATAAAGAAGGATTTTTGAGATCGGAAACCTCGCTGTTTCAGATTGTAGGACGAGCTGCCAGAAATGTTGGCGGAAAAGCGATTCTCTATGCGGATAAAATGACAAACAGCATTCAAAAAGTAATTGATGAAACCGAGCGTCGTCGGAAGCTTCAAAAGGAGTATAATGAGAAGCACGGAATCACCCCGCAAACGGTGAAGAAAGAGTTGAAACCATTGGTGGATCCATCGCTGATATCAACCCAGGATTTCACGCTTGATCCGAAAGAAGAGGATCAAAAAGACTATCTTGAGGTTGTAAAAGTAGCTGAGGAAGGCATTCAGTACAAAGCCAACCCGGCCATGAAAGAAGTTACATTTGAAAGCAAGGAAAAATTTCTCGAATATTTACGCGACTCCATGCTTCAGGCAGCGAAGAATATGGAATTTGAAGAGGCGGCGAGAATTCGCGACCAAATCGCACAACTAGAAGAAGAACTATGATTAAATAACTCCATGAGTAAAATTGATTTTTTAAAAACCTTCATTAAAGACAAAGATGTGGCATCCGTTACGCCGACGTCTAAGCACTGTGTTAAAAAAGTGTGCTCTAACATCGATTTTTCTAAAGATTTTACTCTGGTTGAGTATGGACCGGGAGATGGTGTCTTTCCCAAATATATTCTCGAAAAAATGTCGGCAAACTCCCGCCTGATTTTAATCGAGGCGAACGAAGATTTTGTAGATCACCTCAAAGAAACAATCAATGATCCCAGGGTAGAAATTCACAACGCTCTTGCCGGTAACATAGAGACGATTTTAAAACCTGAAGAGGTCGGCTCGATTGATTACGTTCTGTCGGGTATACCATTTTCATTCCTGAATAAAGAACGAAAGCGCGAGGTACTCACAGCTACAAAAAATATTTTAAAGGATGGCGGAATGTTCCTTGCCTATCAAACAAGCGGACATTTGAAAAAACCGGTCATGGAAGTTTTTGGGAACTACGATACGGATTTTGTACCGCTTAATATTCCTCCATATTTCATTTACAAAGTTATCAAAAACGGAAGTAACGGCGTAAATAAAAGCTGATTATTCCGTATGAGGTGAAAAATGGAACTTCATCAACCAAAGCCAATTGATGCAGTCGTTTTCTAAAAATAAAATCATTCCTCCCGAAGTTTTATTAGAAGGGTACAAAAACGGCATCTTTCCAATGAGCGAATCAAGAGAAGATGAGTCGGTAGGTTGGTATTCTGCCCGCGAACGTGGAATTATTCCGATCGAAACCTTTAAAGTTTCATCCAACGTTCAGCGAATTATCCGCCAGGGACGATATACCTGCAAGATTAACACTTGCTTTCGAGAAGTGATGGAAGAATGCGCCAACCGAAAAACCACCTGGATTTCTGATATTATCATCAACTCATTTGAGATGCTACATCTTGCCGGTTATGCACATTCTGTGGAAATTTTTGATAAAGAGGAAAACCTGGTCGGTGGTTCATATGGCGTCTCTCTCGGCTCCGCGTTCTTCGGTGAATCGATGTTCAAAAAAGCAAAAGAAGCGGATAAAGTTGCCCTGTGGAATACCCATCAAATCCTAGAGAAAAACGGATTTGAGTTGTGGGATACTCAGTTTTACACGGATCATCTTTCCCAATTTGGCTGTATAGAAATATCGCCCGAAGAGTATAAAAAGCGTCTGAATCAAGCTCTAGAAACTGACGCACCTTTTATACAACACAATCAATAATATCAGCCAACCGAGCAGCCATTTGCATCAACCCGGGTTCCGGGCGGAGTATTCGGGCATAAATCCCTGCTATCGGGTACTCCATCTCCATCGGAATCACGCTCTCCCCCATCTCTAAAAAGAAGTTGCCACGATATGGGCAGGTATGTGTTCATGATTTCATCCTGGAACTGATTCGTTGGAGCTGCCATTTTCTGGATCACAATGGAGTTTAGTCCGCTGGGTGTGAAGGTTACGCTTGCTGTGATCACGGCCGTAACCCCGTCAAATCGAATAAACCGATTGGCAAATTCAACCACAAATCCAGGTGCAAGCTGATCCGACGGACTGACACCTTCTGCCGAACAAACAACCTGAATATTATTAGCATTTCCCCCAAAGAAACTAATTAGTGAGTTGATTTCTGCAGCCAATACATTCCGTGCCCGAACCTGGTTTAAAGATGCAATTTGTGTCTGCCGCCAAATCGATCCGTTATCATTTCTAATAACATTCACACCAATGGCATTTTGGGTAAGATCGGTTTGAGGTGTGTATCCGGCCGGGTATTGAAATCCCAAAAGCGGAACTCCGGGGTGAATATAGGTCCCGCCGGGATTTCTGACCACCGGCACGCCTCCGGGAATATCGCCTCTCGGAACTCCATTCATGATATCCCAGAACAGAGCCTCAATTCCGGTTACGTTTCCACAAATTTCGGATTGTAAATTGGCGGTTGGATTCGTTGAGTTGTCACTGCAGCTGACAGTTATTACACAAAGAAACAGAAGTAGAAGAATAATTTTTTGAGTCGTTAGTCTCATGGCTGATCTCCATACACATGTTACATAAAAGGTGAGTTTCTCTTTTTTGAGTCACTCTTATTCCATTATGCAATATTCTCACCCGAAAAAGATCAGAATTGGGCAAAATCAGCCAAAAGCCTTTTCCATTCCGGCTTTCGGTGCAGATAAGCTTTCACAAACGGACAGATAGGGACAAGTTTTAACTCTCTCTTTTCGATCTCTTCAAATACATATTCCAACAACTCTTTTGCGTACCCTTGTCCCTCTGCTTCTTTGGGAACTTCGGTGTGCGTTAGATAGATAGTCCCTTTTTTGTTGATGATGTAATCGACATAAGCAATGATATTGCCAACCTGGAGTTCAAACCTTTTCTTCTCTTTATTATCTCGAAATGTTTTATTTGATGAGTTCTCTGCCATGCTTCCAATTTAGCACAAATAAATTCAGTCTTTTTCATTTTTTTCTTGTTGATCGATCTCCTCAATATTGAATTTCGATCCCACCGGCGGACGATATTCCTGGAATGGAATTTTCAACAGGTTTCCAATTCTGTCATTTTCTTCGGGATTCATGTGTGTATCGATTCCATATGTTAACTCCTTGGTATCCTCCACCTGTGCAAATGTACCAAAAAGGCGATCCCAAACCGCAAAGATATTGCCATAATTCGTATCCGTCAATGGTTGTGTATAGTGATGGTGGACTTTATGCATCAGCGGAGTAATAAAAATCCATGACAACGCCCGGTCTACTTTTTTAGGCATGTTGATATTGGCGTGGGTCAGGTGAGCAAAAAGTGCCGAAATGCTTTGATACAGGAACACAATCCAGATGGGAGCGCCGACAACAATCACCCCGATGATGGTAAACACCATCCTGAAAACAGCTTCCCCGGGATGGTGCCTGAGTCCGGTGGTCACATCAACGGTTGTATCGGTGTGATGGACGAGATGAAATTTCCACAACCATTTTACTTTATGTTCAATCCAATGGATCAGATACGCGCCAAAAAAATCGAGGAGCATCACACCAACGATACATTGCAGCCAAATGGGCATCGAAATCCAGTTCAGCAGACCAAAATTGTTTGCAGTTACATATTCTGAAGCACCCAAAAGTAATCCGGCAAACCCGAGACCAATCACCACAAAAAAACCGGTTAAAACAAAGTTGATTGCAGCATGACGAACTTTCCTGTATTTGAATTCAAATAAGGGAAAAACGCCTTCAATCACCCAAAAAAGAAAGATTCCTCCAATAAGAATTCCCGCGCGAAAGGTTGTGGGCACATCTTCAAAAAAAGCAATCATCGATTCCATAAAATCATCTTTTTACTCTTACAGGCAACAATTTTGTAATTCGAATTGAATCGTGCAAGAAAAAAGAAGATCGTGAAGTTTAAATCGATTAGGCCATCCTATATTGATGGCCTTTTCTTTTCAGTTATTGATTGACTGAAGTTGTTGGAGGATTTTGTGGAGACATAATTAAATACGGTGTTAATGGAACAACGCCCGGCCCCACTGCTAAAGGTCTGTGTTCGCCTTTGGGGCCTAAGGATTCAATGTACTTATAAATAGCTCGCATATCCTGCTCACTGTATTTATTAAGATTAATCCAAGGCATCGGTGGCAGTCCCTCCCGAGTTTTTAACGTTTCTACCCACTGATCTTCCGACCACTCATTTACGCGTAGGCGAAGGTTGGATGGATAGGTTGTTCCCCATGGTCCTTGCCAGCCAATTGAAGAGCCGGTTAACCAGTCTTCTTCCAAAACATTACCCATTTCATATCCTTCTGTGTGGCAATCATTACACTGACCAACAATCACTAAATATCGGCCCGCTTCAATCGGGTTGGAAGCTACAACATGCGGCGTCTCTTGAATATTCGAAGTAAGAGTAATTGTGGTATCGTTCAGTGCAGTCGAATCCTCTGTCTGCATTTCCTCATCTTGGTCATCGTTACTTCTACAGCCCGCTACTACCAGAAAGAGCAAGATTGTAAATAGAATTGATCGTTTCATTTTTAGACTCCAGATTATTTTTGTGAGATTAGTTTAGTAGAGATTCACCCAAAGTCTATTCTCTCCCATCGACGAATATTACTGCTTTTTCAAATCTCCAAGAATAGGGTCGAAAAATATTTTTATCTAACTGGTACACCTGAAGTTTCACTTTTGCTAATCTCTCTTACAAATCATGATTAATAACCACATCATCTTCAAAATCATAAAGTGTTAATCGTCTGAGATTATACACGCTGATCCAGTAATTTCGAATGGCCTGAATGTACCCTCGTTGGGCAGCGTCTCTCTCATTTTGTGCGATAAAAAGATTGGTGATGTCGATCTGTCCGATCCGATAGCGATTTCTAGCCACTTCATAACGCCTGTCACCTATATTTTTGGAAAGTTCGGCCAAAGCGACCTGTTCTCTTAGTTGCCTGAACTCAGATACAATATTTTGCACCTGGAGATCGAATTGGGCTTGTTCAAATGCGATTTCATCTGCCACCTGTCGTTGGGTATTTCGGGCGAAATTCACTTCCGCTTTCTGTTTTCCCCAGTTAAAGATCGGAATCTGGAAGTTAAGTGTTACAAACTGCTGATTTCGGGGATCTTCATAAAGATTAGAAAAATTTTCAGAGGTTTGATTGAGACCGAAATCAGCCCGAATGGTAGCCGAAAATGAACTCTCTTTTACAGCCATATCATAATTCCGGTTCGCTTCGAGCGTCTGCATTTGAAAATCGAGCGATGTACTGTTATTGCGCCTTGCCATTTCGAGAGCCAGCTGCTCATCAACCGAAAAAACAGGAATGGTATCAGGAACTTGTACATCGATGGGAGCCTCTGGATCCAAGCCCAGCAACAGACGGAAACTATTTATTTGCTGATCATAATCGATCCTTGCTTCAGTCAGTGCTGATTCCGCATTCCGCAGCTGAAGCTCCGATTGAAGGAGATCATTCTCTGCAATATTTCCCATGTTGTACCGACCGGTGGAAATGTTGTAGATCGAATCATTCACTGCCACATTAAACTCGGCAATATCCATATTTATTTTCGCCAGAAGAACGTCAAAGTATCTCTGGCTAACAGTCAGTGAGAGTTCTTCAACAGATTCGTCATATCTCTTCTCGGCGATTCTGAGTTCCAAGGGCTCAATCCGGTTTCTCCATTTCAGGTCGTTGTACTGAAACAGCGGCTGACTATACCCGATCACCAACGGCGTAGAGCTCCACAAATAGGTGTTCTCATCAGCAAAAACACCCAAACGAGTTACGCCGGACGATACTGACAAATTTCCACCTGTGTACATCAACGGCTGATCGATTGTAAGTCCGACGGTTGCGTTTGACTGTTGTGTATAAATCAACGAAGTGGAGCCATCGGGATTCAAATTTTCTCGGAAAGCACGGCGGTAATTTGGAGCATTTCCTGAGAAGGTTAACCCCGGTAACAGATCTGCCCTGAATGACTTGTATCGCCATTGGTTTGCAATCAGACGGTATCGGGCTGAACGCGCAAGTGGACTCGATACTCTTGCTTGATCAATCGCTTCCTGAAGTGTTAATTCCTCAGGATTTTGTTGTACAGCATCAACCTGCTGGGCTGCAGCTCTGTTTGTGATGACGAATGAGATTGATAAGCAGAGAATAAACAGGGCGAATTTTCTGCACATGATGAAAAAGCTTCCGTTGTTAATCTAATTTAGAGTTAGTTTCTGGTAAAAAATGTGGTGTAGAATTCTCCCCTCGAGGGGAGTACGCCTTTAGGCGGGAGGGGTGTGTAATCGATTCCCAAATGGAATATGGTACACCCCTCAAATAACTTCGCTGAACGCTCCGTTATTATCTCCCCTCAAGGGGAGATATGGCGTTCAACTCAATCCAATTTTCAATTGTACTAATAACTTCTTCCACGTTCTTTCTAACATCTCTTTCTTCAAATCGAAGAAAACGAATTCCTAATTCCTCTAATTTGCTTTGCCTGTCCAAGTCCTCCTCGGAAGTTTGGGAATGATCATGCGAACGCCCGTCAACTTCAATAGCCAATTGAAGTTCATGACAAAAGAAATCAATAATATAGTTGAGTATTGGAATCTGTCGATGAAATTGATAGCCAAGCTTTCTATCCCTGATTTCCTGCCAAAGAAGTACTTCTCCAAACGTCATATTTTTTCTTAATTCCCTTGCCAGTTCTTTCAGTTTTGGATTATATGGATGAATTTTATTTACCATGTAATAGATTGAGTTTGAAAATATCTCCCCTTGAGGGGAGGTGATTGGCTTCAGTTGTTCCTGAAGTCAATCTGAAGGGTGTTCTATGAATATCGCCGAACACCTCCCGCCCAAATTCTGCAAAAAAACGCGGAATTCAGGCACCCTCCTCAAGGAGGGATTGTTCACACAAAATTTCTGTATTTATGAGTT
>CAYRDO010000150.1:0-10406 GCA_964422985.1 uncultured Rhodohalobacter sp.
TATATACTCTGTATAATATCATCAACGACAACATAGTATCCCACCACTATGCTCAATAAATTAAACTCACCCAGACTGGATGAAATTGTAAGTCCGCACATTGCCATTTTATTGTTGCGATTAGGTGTCGCAGCTTTGGTGATGACGCATGGTATTCCAAAATTAATGAGAGTTTTAGAGGGAAATTTCGGTTTTGGTGATCCGCTCGGGCTAGGTCCTGTAGTTTCCCTGTTCTTAGTAACATTTGCCGAAGCTATCTGCGCTTTCCTGGTGCTTATTGGATTGTGGACGCGAGTGGCAGCCATCCCGCTCATCATTAACTTTATCGTTGTGGTGTTTGTGGCTCACGCAGACGATCCTTTTGGCAACAAAGAGAAAGGAGTTTTCTTCCTGATTTCATTTATTGTCTTGTTCTTAAGTGGGGCCGGTAAATACTCGCTTGATAAAATGATTAGGAAGAATAAGAGACGTTACTGAACATAAGCCTGCATTGGTTAATACTCTTGTGTTTTAGTAGTTGTATATATTTGGCAGATGTACGGTATCCCCATTATTAGTTACAACTTTTAGATCATACCGTATTACAATAGCTGTACCAACCGGCGAATGATAATAAAGGTGCCATGCGGCCGATTCTGAAGTACCAATACAGCCATTAGAATAAGCTTTTCCCAATGTTTCGATGTTTGTGGTAGGATGAATGAGTTGTCCATAACGAACACCGTTGATCTCCGGCACGAGCCATGGAACGTTTGGTAAATGAGTCACAATTCCATCATCGCGATGTGTAACATGGTACACCTTATTATCAGCAGGATTTATAAAAACAGGATTTTTACTGTGCTGTACAATGATTCCTTTACCGGCATGTGTTCTTAAATCCACAACTCTTCCGGCCATTGCCAGATATTTATGTTCATTTCTACCCACTCGTACAGGAAATTCAAAGATAATGTTATCCCGTTGCATGATACGCAGCTTGAACTCAGGGATGTTGAGGTCTAAGTAGGTTTGTTTGAAAAGTCGGTTAAGGCTATCCACTGCTGCAGAATCCGGAATAATAAGAAAATCACCGGGTTTGAAAATCGGAAGTTCTTTTGGATCCAGGTTGGTGATGCCCAGATCTTTCATATGGTAATAATCTGTAGCGGCAAGTGAATCGATAACCCAGGGGTTATTGCGGATAATTAAATGTTCATTGATGGGATAAGTGAGAGTAGCGCTGTACTTTTCTACAATGTTATCCATCACTTTAAAATAATCTTTAATTTTAACGGTGTCTTTAAAGACGTAAACAGTTTGAAAGTGATGTGCAGGTTTTTCAGCAGGAAAAGTATCAAAAATAAAGAGCGATTCTTTTTTGGTATAAGAAAATAAAAGAAGCAAGAACGCCGCCCATAAAACCAATATATTTCGAATTGTTATCATCTTGATGCTTTCCTTATATAACGTTGATGTTACGGGAATAGCACATTTTATAATGAGCTGTTTAATTTTTTAAAATAATGTTTTGGATCACACAGAGTTTTGAACGGCGGAGGTGCTAATATTTTTCAGGTTATTGTAATGTGTGGATTTTTCTTAAGGTGATTGGAGATGTCAGTCAAAAATCAAACAAAAAAAGGGGTTGGGAAACAGCGCATATCATCATATTTTTACTAATCTGAACTAAAGTCAAAAATTGGAATAAAAAATAGCAGTTACTGTACTGCTATTTTTATTTTAAGGAACACCAAGAAGAACTATGAAAAAAAATTATCTATCTAAAGAAGGGTACGAAAAGTTAGATAAGGAATTAAGAGACCTTAAAACACGCGGAAGAAAAGAAATTGCTCAAGAAATTGCTGAAGCAAGAGCGAAAGGTGATTTAAGTGAAAATGCTGAATATGATGCAGCAAAAGAGGCTCAGGGTCACCTGGAGACAAAAATTGCCAAACTTGAAAATACGCTTGCTACATCTACTATTATCGAGAAAGATGATATTGATACATCCAAGGCATATCTCTTGTCGACTGTAACAATTCTGAATAAGAAAACCGATAAAGAGATGAAATACACATTGGTTTCAAAAGATGAAGCTGATTTTAAAAAGAATAAAATTTCCGTGGATTCACCGATCGGTCAGGCTATTCTTGGAACTGAAGTTGGTGATGAAGTAAGTGTAGATGTTCCGGCCGGAACGTTAGAACTGGAAATACTAAATATTGAGCGGTAATAAATGAAAATAGGAGTGATAGGTACCGGCTATGTTGGCCTTGTAACCGGAACATGTTTCGCAGATAGCGGCAATGATGTAATCTGCGTAGATATTGATGAAAATAAAGTAGAACGGATGCAAAAGGGAGAGGTGCCGATTTATGAGCCGGGCCTAAACCGTGTTTTCGATCGAGCTATTCGGGAAAAAAGGCTCAGCTTTACAACCAACCTTGAAGAAGCATTTAAAGAATCGGAGATTGTTTTTCTCTGCCTTCCCACGCCTCCCGGCGCTGATGGCCAAGCCGATCTCAGCTTTGTGTTGAAAGTTGCCGATGACTTAGGTGACCTTTTTAACAAGTATTCAGATTACAAGGTTATCGTAAATAAAAGTACGGTGCCGGTCGGAACGGCTGACAAAGTAAGGGATAGAATTGTCTCCAAAACAGATGTTGAATTTGACGTCGTTTCCAATCCTGAATTTCTCCGGGAAGGGGCGGCCGTAGAAGATTTCATGAAGCCGGAGCGTGTCGTGATTGGTACAAGAAGTGAGAAAGCTGCGGAGATAATGACTACCCTTTATGAGCCGTTTGTTCGAAGCGGTAATCCCATCATAATTATGGATGAACGCAGTTCAGAGCTGACCAAATATGCTGCCAACGCGATGCTCGCGACGAAGATCACCTTCATGAATGAAATCGCCAATGTGTGCGAGAAAGTTGGCGCGAATGTGGACAATGTACGCCGCGGAATCGGAACCGATTCAAGAATTGGGAAACGGTTTCTGTTTGCCGGTATTGGATACGGCGGAAGTTGTTTCCCTAAAGATGTGCAGGCGATTCATCACACAGCAGGAGAGCATGGATACAATTTCAAAATACTTGATTCGGTAATGCAGGTAAATGAATCCCAAAAAGTTTCTATTGTTGAGAAGATGAAACTCTTCTATAATGGAAATCTTAAAGGCAAAACAGTTGGTATTTGGGGATTATCTTTTAAGCCGGAAACCGATGATATTCGTGAAGCTCCTTCTCTTTACATTACTGAGCAATTGGCTGAGATGGGCGTTTTCATGAAAGCTTATGATCCTGAAGCAATTGAAACCTTTAAGGTTGCATCCTCAGAAAAAACATTATCTAAGATGAAATTTATGGAAGATCGAGATAGTGTAATTGATGATGTGGATGCACTGATTATCTGTACAGAATGGAACGAGTTCAGACGGCCTGACATGAAACGTTTTGCCCAGGTTATGAAAGAGCCAATTATTTTTGATGGCCGAAATCTTTACGATCTGGAAAGAGCAAAAGAGGCTGGTTTAACATATATAAGTATAGGTCGACCCAGCGTTAATCTATAGCAAGATTTCTGGCAGCTTATCTTGCTTCAAATCAATTTCATTCAATTTTGGACAAACGAGTACTTATAACAGGTGGAGCAGGATTTCTTGGATCGCATCTTTGTGATCGGTATCACAAAGAGGGTTGGGATGTGATCTGCATGGATAACCTAATTACCGGTGCCGAGAGTAATATCGCTCATCTTTTTGGTAAGGACCGGTTCAGATTTGTGAAATATGATGTAACCAACTACCTGTACGTAGATGGTCCGGTTGATCTGATTCTTCACTTCGCTTCACCGGCTTCTCCAATTGATTACCTGGAGATGCCAATTCAGACTCTAAAAGTGGGTTCGCTGGGAACTCACAAAGCACTGGGGCTCGCCCGTGCAAAACAAGCAAAATTTCTGCTTGCCTCTACCAGCGAGGTTTATGGTGATCCGCTTGAACACCCTCAAAAAGAAACGTACTGGGGACATGTAAACCCCACTGGTCTTCGCGGTGTCTATGATGAAGCCAAACGTTTTGCCGAGGCGATGACGATGGCGTACCATCGATATCACGATATTGATACGCGAATTATTCGAATTTTTAATACCTACGGTTCTCGGATGCGGCTGAAGGACGGACGCGCACTCCCAACATTTTTCCGACAGGCACTTCGAAATAAGCCACTCACCGTTTTTGGAGACGGAAGTCAAACACGCTCCTTTACCTATGTAGATGATCTGATTGAAGGAATTGTACGCCTTGCGGAAAGTGATGAAGTACAGCCGGTAAATGTTGGAAATCCTGAAGAGGTTTCCATTTTGGATTTCGCCAAAGAGATTATTGAAATTACAGGCAGTAAAAGTGAGATTGAATTTCGTGAGCTTCCTGCAGATGATCCCCAGGTGCGTCAGCCCGATATTTCAAAAGCGAAGAGGGTGTTGGATTGGAAGCCGAAAACAAGCCGGCACGAAGGTCTGCAAAAAACCATGGGCTACTTCAAGGAACAGGTTTTGAAAAATGGCTAAAAAAAAACTCATCGATCTCTATCCATATCGGTTCAATAACAATGAGCTGGAACTTCTGTTGTTGAAACGAGCAAAAGGAGAAAAGTACGACGGCCAATGGAGAATGATCGGCGGCAAAGTGGAAGAGGGAGAAGCACACTGGGAGGCAGCTCTTCGTGAACTGGATGAGGAAACCGGCTTAAAACCAACAACATTTTGGGCAATCCCAAGCTTGAACAAATTTTATGAGTGGGATTCGGATGAAATTTTATTGATCCCTGCATTTGCAGCAGAAATCAACCCTGCAGACTCCATCAAGTTGAATAAGGAACATAGTACAGCAGATTGGTTTGAAATTAGAGAAGCCACCGAACTGATTTACTGGCCGGAACAACGGCGCCTGTTAAAATTGTTGAATGACATCGTAACCTCCAATCAAATACTTGACGATTGGCTCGTATCACAAAACTGATTTTACCGCTATTACTCATTCTGCCGTTCATTTTATCCCAAAATGTTCAGGCCCAAAGTTCAGGCTATGAGCTATTACCCGCTCCAGATGTATGGTATAACGACGTCGACGGAATTCGGGTAGGCCTGAGGTTGAAAGGACAAGTACCCGGAACATTTAATGATGGCCCACACCGTTTGGATGCCGGATTTTGGCTGGGTACATGGTTTCCGGATCTTCCGGTTTCATACTATCTGTCTTTTACCGAGCCAATTCCGGCATGGTCTGATTTTGGCAGCGAAGCCAGTGTTCAGTTGCGAAGTTCAATCAGAACCGGGTATCACAACCACGGAGTTGCATTCAACAAACGCTGGCAACAAGGATTTGATGAACGAAAATATCGCGAATTTCGGTTCTACCAATCTTATCAAAAAAGGTTTGATGAGGAGTATACCCCGTTCCCGGTTTTGTGGAGCGATGATGATAAATTTCTGTCAAAACTGACATTTCGTTTACAGGATGATAATCCTTTGGGATGGTTCCAGGTTCAGTCATCTTTAAGTTATCAATACTTGAATGATACGTATTCAGTGTTCTCTCTCACCGCTCTTCAAAACATTCCGTTCAATGAAAACTGGGGATTTCGAATCCGATCGTTTACAGGAATTGCATCCGATCAAACCGATCCTGAATATCTTTTTCCTGTAAGCAGCAAACCGGCAATTGATTGGATTGAAAATGGAGTTACAAGAGCCAAAGGCACGATTCCGGAGCCATGGATCAACAGCGGAAATCTTCAAATTGCCGGCGGAGCTAACATCAGAGGGTATACCGAACAAGATTTTAAAACGTTTGCAAATCTTGAGAACTCGGAAACGGCGCCGCTTTCAAAATCAATTACTTCTATAAATATTGAGCTGGATTATTGGAACCCGATTGATATCTTATTTCAAAAAATCCCATATGCATCCGATTTTCTGACCTTTAATTCATATATCTTTTATGATACTGGAACTATTCTGGATACAGATTCAGACATGTCGGGCGACTGGATTTCTAACGCTGGGCCCGGGTTCGCTCTGTCCTTAAATATCCCGGATAATCTTGGCAAACCGCGTGGTTTCGTACTCCGGTTTGATATGCCTTTTTGGCTTTCTGAGCCGGGCATGGAAGATGCTTTTAAATTCAGGTATTTGTTTGGTATCGGTGGGGTTATCTCACTTTAAAAACAGGTTCGTTATGAAACGCTCTTTTCTTCTTTTGCTCTGCTTGTTTCTGATGAGCGCCTGTTCATCAAGCCGATGGGTGATTACAGACCAGAATACCATCAATGCGGAGAGAGAACCCACTCTGTTGAATGAGGAACATATTCTTTTGCTTGAAAATGATCCTTCCGTGGAAAATCCTGTTATGAGTTTTGGTACATATGTGGTTCAGGAGAAAGAGTATGAAAAAAGAGTATTGGTTGAGCGGACGGTTCAGAAATACAGGCCCAAATGGCAATTTTTATTATTGGGAATCACCGGAGCGGCATTCGCAGCTACGGCCGGAAATACGAACCTGATATTACCATCCGTGTCCGTGGGGCAGCAGGTTGCATTTAATGTGGCGGCGGCAGTTCTCGGAGGTTTGGCTTTTACAAATATGGAACCTGTCGGTGAGCCTATTTATACCGGGGAAACCAGAATGCGCCGACGAAGCGGGACGGAGATTTTAACGGACACAACCCGCACAGATTCATTTAACGAAAATCTGAATATCGCTCTTGATATTCTGTACAATGATGAGGTTGTGTTTTCTGAACCGGATATTGTGCTCGAAGACGGAAGTTTTGATGTAAATCTGGTCTCCTTCCTGGAATATATTGAAGAAGATATTTCAGCCGAATCTTCGTTGGGAGTAAATCTTGCGTACAATGGATTTCAAACTTCATACGATATTCCGGTACCCGAATTTTTGGCACCCTTTGTTACCGTAACGGAGCCGGTAGCTGTGATACGAAATGCACCATCTGTAAGCGATTTGAATGTTGTGACGGAAGTGGCAAATGGCAGTTCACTTGAGCTGATTGGAGAATATTCCGATCAATGGTACAGAGTCAGGTTTGGAGGATCAGAAGTGTTTATGTCTCGCAATGCCGGCGAGGTTCAATGGATGTCTGAGTCACATTCCGGGTCGCCGGATGTGTTTGAGTTCGCGGATGTTTCTTTTGGGGAAATTGATGTTGAAAATTCAGTTCCCGTTCTGAAGCAAAACAATCCAAATGACCGGGCGATTATCCTAACCAATGGTTTTTCGGATGAAGTTGAACCCCGCCAATATTTGGGAAGAGATCATGAGCTATTCCGGTTCTATATGCGATACGCTCTGCAAATGGATCAAGATCAAATTTTTAACATCCGTATAGATTCAACCGAGAATTGGCAACAGAATTTGTCGAACATTGCCGCGATGGATTCGACCGGCACGCTATTTGTTTACCTGTCCGGTTCATCTTTTATTGATGATTCGAGTAACCTGTACCTCGATCGGAAACAGCTTGAGACAGGTAATTCACAACTCGAATCCATTGTTTTCGACTCATTTGAACGAATCAATCCGTCGTCTTTAGTGTTACTCGCCGATATGGAGTTCATTACAGAAAGCACATCCAATGGGCTTGGGGCAAGGAATTATCAGAGAGCATTGCAGCAATTTTCAAATGACCTCTTGAGAAGAATACCCAACAGTGCCATTATTTTTAGTCATCGGCCCGGTCAGCAGTCGTCTCTCTACATCGGGAGTGATACAGAGAATAAACGACATCACATATTTAATTACTACTTAGCAGAAGCTTTAAAAAGACGAAACACAGAGATATCTGATATTGTCCGTCATCTTGAAAATAATGTTGATTACACATCGAGACGGCTTCATGACCGTCCACAGGAAATACAGGCTTTTGGAAATCTGACCATAGATATCGCGGATTAATGGCCGGCTGGATCTATATCGGTCTTTGTACGATCGCGTCTGTGCTGATCGCCCACTTTTTTAAGGTGACTGAGAAGCGAAAACTGAGTACTGTTCGTGTCATCACCGTTAACTACCTCATTGCCTTTCCCTCAGCTTTTCTGCTATACGGCGGACAATCCCGCTCAGATATTTCTTCCGGGGAATTTATTTTGCCTGTTCTATTGGCAATTCTGGTAGGAGTTATTTTTATCTTCAATTTCTTTATCTACAGTAAATCGGTAGACCTGAATGGGGTGGGAATCAGTATTGCAGCGATGCGAATCTCGTTGATTGTTCCGGTATTGCTATCCACGCTTTGGTATCTGGAACTTTTGACTCTCAATCAGTGGATGGGATTGATCTTGGTTTTTTTGGTTTTATATCTGTTGCTGCCCAATAAAAAATCACTCTTCAGAGGGTCATTCAATGCCGGTTGGTTATTGCCCGTATTATTCATTTTTACCGGAATTGGTGATGGATCCCTCAAAATCTATGAATCTGAATTCACCCATATTTTTTCAAAGGGAGAATTTATGGGGATGGTCTTTTTAACCGCATTTATCGTTGGTGTAGCTACGGTTCTCATCAAAAAAGAGTGGCATTTCAAAAAAATGGAATTTCTGATCGGCGCGTGTATCGGGATTCCAAACATGTTAGCGGCTACTTTTTTGATTGAGGCTTTGGAAAGAATGAACGGGGCGGTCGTGTTCAGCTTAGTAAATGTTTTAACAGTAATTGGCGGCACATTTGTAGGAGTGGTTTTCTGGGAAGATCGCTTTACAAAGATGCAATGGTTGGGCATTTTACTAACAATTGTCTCAATACTTTTGTTGATTTAGATAATTAAACAGAGTGGCTATAAATCATATCTTCTTCACAACCTTTTGGTAACATAATCTCAAAAAAATGAGCATTATTTCTACAATACGATCGAAAGCAAAGAGCCTTGACAAAAAAGTACTGCTGCCTGAAGCGGAGAGAGATATTCGGGTGATCCGCGCTGCAAATATTATCCTCGAAAATGGACTTGCTACGCCGGTTTTGATTGGAAACGATCACAATATTCATGAATTAGCCAAAAAGCATCATGTCATTATTCCCGATGAGATCACTATTCTGCCTGTCAATGATTATCAATCGGAACAAGAAAAATCTAAATTTTTCAGAGAGAAACTGGCACATAAAAATCCCACGGATGGACAGATTCAGGCTCTTTGTGAAGATCCGTTGTACACGGCGGGTTGGTTACTTGAAAAAGGAGAGGCCGATGCCGTGGTTGCCGGTTCGGTAGCCTCTACTCCTGATGTAATTCGCGGAGCCTTGCGGACAGTTGGGGTAGCTGGTGATTCATCCATCATATCCAGTACGTTTCTGATGGAGATGCCCAACGGCAAAGTATATACTTATGCCGATTGTGCCGTAGTACCCTATCCCGATTCGGAACAGCTTGCTTCCATCGCCATTGATTCAGGAAAGACTCATCAGCTGTTGACCGGAATCGAACCCCGCATCGCTTTTCTCTCATTTTCAACCAAAGGAAGCGCAAAACATGAACGGGTTGAGATTGTAAAAGAGGCGTTAAAGTTGGCCAAAGAACAAAATACAGAATGGGAGATGGATGGAGAACTTCAGTTTGATGCCGCCCTCGTATCCGAAATTGCCCATCGAAAAGCCCCCGATTCACCCGTTGCCGGAAAAGCAAACGTATTTATTTTTCCCAACCTTGATGCCGGGAACATCGCCTACAAAATTACGGAGAGGCTGGCCGGGGCTGTAGCGACCGGTCCCATCCTGCAAGGCCTGGCAAAGCCCTATTTAGACCTCTCAAGAGGCTGTTCCGTCGATGATATTGTAAATGTAGCCTCAGTGGGTGTTTTGTTGAGCGTACAAACGGCTTCTTAAAGATGGTTTTAAGCCAGTTGAGCCATGGTGTTTTTCTTATACGTTTGAGACTAAAGTGACAGCAATTTGCTCTTAAGTTCTCAGGAATTTCTTGCGAGCATACATGTCTTTTTGTGTCAGCATCTATCGCGCTGATAACCTCTTTCAATTGGCATTTCGGGCAGGTATGTCTTTTATTTATTATTGCTCAATAAAGCTTTATTGCAGAAGCGATTTTGCTTATATTGATTGATTCCAGATAAAGATAAGCAGGCGCAATTTTTGCCTGTGAACTACCTTTAGTTTTCAGGTGTTCTATCAGTAAATGAGAAGTTAAATTATCAGATAAGAAATTTTATGAGCGAGACAAAAGCTTTAGAATCCATGATTGGCGAGGAGTACAAGTATGGATTCACGACAGATGTTGAATACGAGGAGTTTCCAACCGGCCTCAATGAAGATATCGTTCGTCTAATCTCTGAAAAAAAAGAAGAACCCGAATGGATGACAGAATTTCGTTTAAAGGCATATCGTGCCTGGACGGAGATGGAGG
>CAYRDO010000151.1:0-10307 GCA_964422985.1 uncultured Rhodohalobacter sp.
GTTATCGATTTGAGGAAGATCAACTATATATATCGTTCAGTGATGAAGGAATTGGCATCAAAGAAGAGGATGTTAAGAAAGTAGGCGAACCATTTTTCAGAGGAGAAAATGTGGAGGCTATAAAGGGCAGTGGAGTTGGGATTTCTATGGTTGAAAAAATAGTAGAGGGAGCCGGCGGATTCATTCAAATAGATTCTGTGTTAGGAAGATATACACAGGTAAAAATTCTGATCCCTGAAAAGAGTAAAAAGCAATTTACTCAACGATGAGCTGAGCTTAAAAACTGATTCTCTTTCTATCATTTAATGAAGTAGCTTCCCGATCCTTTTGTGTTCGATTTTTTTTTGAAAGACAATTCAAAAACTGTTTTGCCTCCCACGGTCTGGAAAGATATTTCTGCGTTTAATTGAATTTTAAGAGTTTGAATTAATTTAAGGCCCAGGCTATTACACCCTTCGTGGTCAAAATTTTCCGGAAGGCCCACCCCGTCATCCGAAATTAAAAGAGTAATCTTGTCATCTTTTTCTGTCAGGCTGATTTCAACATTTCCTTCTTCATGGTCTTGAAATGCATGTTTGTAGATGTTTGTCAACACTTCGTTAACCGTTAGTGCCGAAGGAATAGCCAAGTTCACATCAACTAAAATTTCTTGCAGAATTAAATGGTAGTTGATTTTGGTATGGCCTCCGAATGTTTCAGAGATATGCTCAATCAACTTTTTAATATTACTTTTTAAGTTAATTTGAGAGAAGTTCTCGGTTTGGTAAAGGAGTTCGTGAATGATTGAGATGGATTTAATACGACTCTGGCTATTTGAAAGTTGGTATTTTAAATCTTCATCTTCTGTTTGAAAAGACTGCAGTTGTAAAATTCCGGAAACCAATGCCAGGTTATTTTTAACTCGGTGGTGTATTTCCATCAAAAGAATCTCTTTGTCTTTAAGCGACTCTTTCAGTTGCTCTTCAATAATTTTTCGTTCATGAATATCCTGGAAACTGCCGTATAGCCGAACGCAGACACCGTTTTTAAAATCTGCATTTCCGATCGTTCGTACCCAACGTTTATTGCCTTTTTCTGTGATGATTTGCAATTCCTCGTCGTAGGGTGTGCCATGTTGAATGGCTTCATCTACAACTTGTTCTATGCGATTTCTGCTTTCTCCTTCTTCGTAATAATTTATTGCACTTTCAAGGTCGGGTGTGTAATCCGTTTCCGTCTCATGGATTTTTTTGGTCATAGGAGACCAATGAACCTCATCATTTCTAATATTAACCTCCCATGCGCCAATTCTGGCAAGCCGGTGTGCTTCTTCAAGTAAGCTTTCAAGCTCCTTTTTTTCTGTGATATCAATGCCTGTACCCAAAATGTAGTTCTCTCCGTGATTTGCGAATCGGGTGCCGGTTAAGTAGTAATGCGGTTTATCGCCATTTCTTTTAACCATTTGTGTTACCAGGTCGGCTTCACCCTCTATAAATGCGCGTTCAATGGCATTTGTTACCTCTTCGTATCTATCTACCTCAAAAAAATCGAGAGGTTTCATATTTTGAATCTCTTCAAACGAATATCCAAATTCGTCAATAAGATTCTGGTTTACCCGGATGAAATTATTTTCATCATCCAGCATATAAAAAAGTCCTGGCAGTGAGTCGAGAGCTTTATTAATAAACTCTTTTTCTTTTTCGAGCTCTTTTTCAATTTGCAGCCGCTCTTCGATGTCTATTCCCGTTCCGAGCAGATACTTTTTTCCTTCCAATTCGTTCACAACCCCGCTCAACAAGAATGGGATAACTCTGCCTTGTTCTGTTTCAAGGCGGATTTCCACCTCAACACTTACCCTATCAAAAGCTTGATCAATACTTATAGCAGCCAAACGTTTGTCTTTCTTAAAAACAAAGTCAGTTGGGCTCATTTCAGCGATTTCATGATCTTTATAGCCTAAGATTTCTCTGAATTTATCGTTTACGCGGACCACTTTGTGATCTTCAGAAATCATGAAAAACAGGCCCGGAAGGCTGTTGATGATGGAGTTGTTCAACTGAGCCTGACGTTTAAGTTTATACTCGAACTTTTTACGCTCGCTGATATCCCGAATAACGCTATAAGTTCTTTCTTCTCCATTCTTGAATTCTATAATTCTGGATGTCACTTCAACCGGGACCTTTTCTCCATCTTTTTTTCTTAAATAAAGCTCACCTTTAAAAATACCCTTTTGGCCATACTCTCTTTCTTTAATCAGATTTTGCAGCCCATCTTTTTCACTTTCAAAGAAATCTTTTCGCCGGAGCTGCCTCATCTCATCCGGAGTGTATCCAAGAAGGTTACAAAGTGTTTTGTTGGCGTCAATAATCTTTCCAACCTTATCGGGAGTAGCAATTAAAATTCCATCCAGGCTAGATTCAAAAAGAGTGCGATACCGGAGTAAGTTCTCTTCAAGTTCTTTTTCTGCATGTATTCGTAACTCTTTTTCCTTTGCTTCTCCAATTGCGCGAAGAGCTATCTGGGCAAGGCGCTTATCGGCATTATCCTTAAGCAGGAAATCACTGGCGCCCTGCCGAATCAAATTAACGGCTTTTTCATCCCCTACCATTCCTGAGACAATTACCAGGGGGACTTGCGGCGCAATATCATCCCGAATAGCGATAGCTTCCATTGCTGTATATCCATCTAATTGGTAATCAGCAATAATCAGATCATAACAGTCTTTTTTAAGTGCATCCCTGAATGAGGCTTTCTCATGAACCAGGAAAATATTTTGGAAATTTTCATGGGCACGTTCCAGATATGTTTTTAAAAGCTCACTATCCGGTTCGTTATCATCCAGAATCAAAACATTATATTTTGATTTTATAGCAGTGCCCATTGTGGCATTAAAATTATCTTCTATTGAACTCTTCAAATTCTAGTAAATTAATGGTGAACTTTTATCAGATGGGTTGTTCTGTGCCAAATATTGTAGAAATGCCTTTCAAACTTATAATTAAACACTTATAAAAAGTACTACGGAGCTCTACAATATTTAAAAGTTGATCTAACATCGTTTTCAAATCAATATTTCCCGGGCGAAAATCAAACAATAATCATTTTGATTTTCAACAATGCCAAAGTAGAAATGAGTAGATGATGAGGTATCCTTTGGATTCTATATACATCAATGCAATAATATTCAATATTAAACTATAGGTTACTGATTATTCAGATATGGTCAATTAAAATGGGCCAACTTCTCCCTCTGTGCAGATGATAATGTAACCATAATAGGATTTGAATAAGGTGTAATTTTTTATGAATAATTTTTAATAGATGACATTCAACGTACGTAATCTATTCTCTGATTGATCTGAAATGATTGGTTTTTTAAAAATCAGATTAGAGCTAATTACAAGAAAGGGGGATTTCAAAATAAAATAGCTCAGTGAAATGGAGCCGTTTTTTCGATGAAACTTTAATTATTCAAATATTTCTATTCATTATTCAAGAAAAAACCTCGTTAGATTTAATTCAGGTAATGTAGCAATGCATTATCAGTCTCCCTTTATGGCTGGAACAATAGCGTTTCAGCCATTTTTTTATTTGAGATACCCAAGTATTGGTTCTTAATTTTTTACAAAACGGTAATCCCATTAGCGTGTTCTCATTACGTTGGTTGGTTAATTTCTTAACGAACCGTAGTTGACCCAATGCACACAAGGAGGATCCTTCTTTCGAATACTTCGAAAATTACCCATTGGTTTTTAACGCTGCAGCACTATCCGGATAATCTGTGATAATTCCATCAACTCCCATCTCGAGCAAATCCTGCATCTCTCCTGTTGTATTTACGGTCCATGGAATTACTTTCATGTCTCGTTCATGAGCTTCAGAAATGAGACGGGACGTTACCAACTGATAATTAGGACTCCAGATATCGGGTGTAAATCCTAAACGATCCACATAATCCTGTATCGATCGTCGGTTTGCAACCAAGATAGCAAGAGTGAGGTCGGGATTCAGTTCGTGGAATTCAATCAACGTTGCGGGATCAAACGACTGGATGGTAATGCGTTCTTGAATATTGAACTCTTCATCGAGCTCCATCAAAAGATCGTTTAACAGTTGGACGAATTTTTCCGGCTGTGGATAATATTCGCCGTAGTGGCTGGGATCAATTTTTGTTTCAATGTTATAAGCCACATCCGGCAAGCCTTGTTCTTCCGTATAATTTTCTACAGATCTGATCACATCACTCAGCAGCGGTTTTTTAGCCACCATTCTCTCTTGATTTGGAAAGGAGGGATGCCCTTTTTTTCCCACATCAAACTGTTGGGTTTCTTCATAGGTCATCTCATAAATGTTCAGATTCATCTCCTCCTCTTCGGTCACAGGAGAACCATCCGGTCTGGTACTGATTAGATGATTGAACCAAGGCTCATGCGAAACAATAATCTTTTCATCCTGGGTAACCACCACATCCAGCTCTATGGTATCAACTCCGAGCTCTACAGCTTTCAGAAAACCGGGGATTGTATTTTCAGGCATCAGGCCCCGGGCGCCTCGGTGACCTTGCAGATCAAACGATTTGGGGGAGTGATTGTTGGTGCATGTCATAAATAAAAGCGAAAAGAATATTGCTATTAAAAACCTCATGGTTCTATATATTTCAAACGTTTTGATTGTTAAAATCTGCACTCCAATATATTGGGATTCATTATGATAAAAAGATTAATAAGCTGTCATCAAATTATAAAACTTGTTCTCCTAATTAGCTTTCTTATTCCGGTCACTTTGACTGCTCAATCTACTGATGGTGATTTAACAACAATCGTTCTGGTTCGCCATGCCGAAAAAGTTGATGACAGCAGTGATCCTGATTTGAGTGAAGCCGGTTATGAGCGGGCAGAAAAATTAGCTGCGATGTTTGAGAAAATATCTTTTGATGGCGTCTATTCTACAAATTTCAAACGAACCCAAGAAACGGCTTCGCCTATTGCTGAAATGAATAACGTAGAAATTCAGCCGTATAATCATCAAAATCCATCCGTTCAGGTTGAGAAATGGCTGGAGATGCATAAAGGCGAAACAATACTGGTTAGCGGTCATTCCAACTCAACACCGACTTTTGCCAATACAATTTTAGGAGAAGACCATTTTTCGGGAAGTTTCGATGAGTCCGATTATGGTAACATTCTCATCGTCACGGTTTCAAACGAGGGAGATAAGAAATTGCTCCATTTGAGGTATTAATCAAGAATTGAGTCAAACAAAGATCGCACCTCACTCCATTCATCAGACTCCGAATGGATCATCTCAAAATGACCGGCATTTTCCAGTAAAACATGTTGAGCCGGATCGCCTGCTTGTTTGGCTGCTTGAATAAATTGATATCCAAAGAAAGGCGGAACTGGCGAATCAAAAGCGGCATTCACTTCGATGAACGGAACTCCAAGCGGCAGCATTTCTGCAGGTGAAGTATCAGCATAAGCGCCGTCACGCTCTTCGATATTCACCAGTTTTTCGACCGTTTGATTTCCACAAGGCGCTGATCCATAATTGGCGTAACTTTCAAGATTGTTAATCCCGGCAAGAGAAATCACCCCATGAATCTCAACCGGATCTTCTGAATAAAGCGGACTTTCTTCTGAGATGTTCTTTCGTGAAGCCAGCCATCCTGCAAGATGACCACCGGCGGAATGTCCCGTTGCAATTAGTCTGTCTAGCGGTAAATCAAAATCATCAGCAATTTCGTGAATATAATCTGCTGCATTTGCTGCGTCTAAAAACGTGCCGGGATAACCGCCACCGTCATGTCCAAGTCGCCGATATTCGATATTCCAGACGGCAAATCCATTCTGACTCAAATCCTTGGCAATCAAATTCATCAACTCCGTTCCCGGGTAAATGCTCAGCCAACAACCTCCGTGAAACATAATGACAGTGGTATGAGTGGTATCATTCTCCGGCATCCAAAGTTCACCAAATTGAAGTGAATCAGGTCCGTAAGAAAATCGGGCTGTCGGTTTTGAGGTTTCCTCCTGAACCACATCGCGCCATGAAAGAAGTTGAGCTTGAAGAGATTCTGAAACGATAAGAAAACAGAAAAGGAAAAGCAGTTTTTTCATAGACAGATTAATTCAGGTGGACAACCGTGCATCCTGATCCGCCGCTGTCCCAGGGAGCAATTTCAAAAGACTTCACTTCAGATCGCTTTTCCAAATGTTCGTGAACCAGTTTATGCAGAATTCCTTCCCCTTTTCCATGTATAATTTCCACTTGGCTGAGTCCGCGCGTTAGCGCATTATCGAGATATTTGGTGAGTTCTTTCATCGCCTCATCCCCTCGTTTTCCGCGCAAATCCAGTGACGGGCTAACGGACAAGTCGGTATCCGAAGAAACGGAATAGGATCGCGTTTTCATCTTCTTTTCTTTTTTGGGAGGTCTGGTTTTGACCAACTTTTTCAGGCTTGATTTAATCTTCATTCCATTTACCAACACCGTTGCTTTCTTACCGGAAATCTCAACCAATTCGCCGGATGTGTTGCTGTCTTCAATGAGCACATGATCCCCGACTTCCGGTTTCTCTTTGCTTCGATACGGTTTTTCCTCCTGTTCAACTTTTTCCTTGTCCGAAGCGATCTCTTTCTTGGCTTCAAGGATCTCTCGACGTGCTTCAGTGATCTTCTCTTTGTCCTCACGTCCTTCGCTTACCACTTTCTCAACAGCTTGCTCAATCCGCTGATTGGCACCTTTCATGATCTCTTCCGCATCTTTATATGCCTTTTCGAGAATCTTTTTACGCTTATTTTTGATATTCTTTTGATTTTCCTGATAATCTTTCTCTCTTTTCTCGACTGATCTGAGTCGTTTCTCATATTAAATTTTTAAAAGCTAGGATTATTTCATCTTCTATTCACAACAGATCAGAATATCACCCATGGCATCTCGTTTTTCACCTAAAAGATCACGAGCACGAGTCATAACATCTTCAGGAAGATTGAGTCGATCGGCAATTTCAAATGCATAACTGCTGCCGGGATATCCTTTTTTGAACCGGTAGGTTGGAGTGAGATTCCCCTGGTTAAATTCCATTGCTCCGTTTACAACTTTTTCATGTTCATGCGCAAATACTTTCAGGGATCCGTGATGTGTTGTAACAATGACGCGGGCTCCTTTTTCAATCACTTTTTCAACAAATGCCTGGAAAAGAGCTCCGCCTTCTTCCGGATCTGTTCCGGACCCCGCCTCATCAATCAAAACAAGAGAGTTCTTTTTGAGCTTTTTCAACGTCGATCGCATCCATTGAAGTCGGGATGAGAATGTACTAAGATCGTTTTCGATCGATTGATCATCTCCGATATCGATATAAATTCCATTCAGAACCGGAATTTTGGAATCAGGCTGAACCGGTATGGGAAATCCACTCTGCAGCATCAGGTTCAACATTCCAACCGTTCGCATCGCCACGGATTTACCGCCGGCATTGGGTCCTGTAATCACCAAAGCCAACTCATCCGGATTTAATTCCAGGTTGAGCGGAATGACAGGTTCCGGCTCCTTAAGAGATAAATTTTTGAGCACCAGGTTAGGATTCATTGCCCGGATTAAGTTCAGATGTCCGTCCGTACTTAAATCTGGAATACTTCCTTCGAGATTCAGTCCAAGTTTTACCCGTGCGTGGATGGCATCAAAATGTGCAATAATTGGGATGTTTCGTTCGAGTGTGTCAGAGTATTTCCCAACTTCAGCTGTGAGTTCACGAAGAATTCGTTCAATTTCCCGCTGTTCTGCCGATTCAAGTTGTCGGATTTCATTGTTGATCTGTAACGCTTCAACCGGTTCAAGATAGATCGTTTGTCCTGTGGAAGAGACATCGTGAATAAAGCCATCAACTTTACGTTTATATTCAGCCTGGATGGGAATCACCATACGGCCACTTCGGATAGTGGGGCCTTCGTCTGAAGTCATTCCTTTTTTGGAAACTCGCCGCATCACGGAATGAATAGTATCGCGCAGCCGATTTCGTTTCCGGTTCAACCGCCCGCGTATTTTTTTGAGTTCAGAACTTGCATCATCCCGCAAATCTCCCTGATCGGTCACCACATTTTGTATCGCCTTTTCCACCGGTTGATGGTTGACAAGCTTATCCGCAATAGTCTTCAGATTTTGCAGATCCAGCTCATTTTCTTTGAAGAAATTTTTTATAGTTCTGCCTAACCGTGCATTTTCAAGCACAACAAGGAAATCCTCAAGCGGCAAGGTATTATCTTTGATGCGGCTGGCTTTCAGTATATCAGTTACGTCATCAACCACCATAAGCGGATGATTTGAACTGCTCTGAAGAATCTTCATCCATTCGGAGGCATATCCCAAATGTTCAGATACTGTTTCGGGATCTGTTTCCGGTGTAAGATCTGTTAAAAACTCCTTTCCGTAGGGAGTATAGGTATGCTGTAAAGCGGACTCTAAAACCGCCTCAAACCCAAGTTTCTGGTAGGCTTTTTTTGTATCAATACTTGTCTCTGAATCCATACGGGAAAGGTCGTGAACTTTTTACGAAATATGAAGCTTGTGTAAGAGGTTGAATGAAATCAAACCATCTTCATTGGAGATCACCTTATCTATTGTAATTACTCTCAATAAAAATTGATTCATATCATCGCAATGGCTATCTATTAGCTTAAAATTTTGAAACTTTTCACCCGAAGAACCGAGACGCCATGAAATTATATCAGGTAGATGCATTTACAGAAAAAGTATT
Organism: uncultured Rhodohalobacter sp.; assembly: GCA_964422985.1. Taxonomy (GTDB): domain Bacteria; phylum Bacteroidota; class Rhodothermia; order Balneolales; family Balneolaceae; genus Rhodohalobacter. The sequence continues at coordinate 8,732 of CAYRDO010000151.1, forward strand.
TGCAGGAAATCCTGCTGCTGTTGTTCCATTAGAAAGTTGGCTGACTGATGATGAAATGCAGAAAATATCCGCCGAAAATAATCTTTCTGAAACCGCCTACTTTGTTGAGCAGGACGATGGCACCTACTCTATTCGATGGTTCACGCCAAAAACGGAAGTAGATATTTGTGGTCATGCTACTCTTGCCTCAGCGCATGTTTTGTACGAACATCTGGGTTTTAAGGGAGAAAAAGTGGTGTTTCAATCCAAAAGCGGAGAGTTAACTGTTGAAAAGAAGGGTGACATCTATTGGATGAATTTTCCCTCGAATCCACCCGAACCTATTCCGGTACCAAAATTATTACCTGAAGCGATTGGCACTATTCCAATTTACACCGGGGTGAACAGGGATATGCTTGTTTTATTACAAGATGAGAGCACGGTCCGGTCTATAAAACCTGATTTCAGCTTACTTGAAAAGATGGAGGTTCGGGGAATCATTATTACCGCGAAGGGGGAGGATTCGGATTTTGTTAGTCGTTTTTTTGCTCCATCCGTTGGCATCTATGAAGATCCCGTAACCGGATCGGCACATTCAATTTTAACGCCGTTTTGGGAGAAACGCCTTGGTAAATCATCCTTCAAAGCCCGACAGGTATCAGACAGGGGTGGCAATATCATGTGCAATCAGAAAGGCGACAGAGTTGAGATTGGCGGTGCAGCCATCACGTATATGGTAGGAGAGATCAACAACTGATGTTATTTTTGATATTAGTTTTGGGTGGAGTGGTAGCCGGTATGTTAGCCGGTCTTTTCGGTATCGGCGGAGGTATTCTGTTTACTCCCATTCTGTTTTTGGTATTTACATCAGCAGGTCTTGAAAATCCCACTCCGTGGACCATCGCCACATCTCTTTTTTGTACATTTATTGCGGCCATTAGCAGTTCTATTCAGCAGAGAAATGAGAGGAACTTTCACTGGAAAGAGGGAATTCTTGTTGGGCTCCTTGGAAGTATCGGCGTGTATCTTGGAAAAATTACGGTTACTTCCCCTTATTATACAAAAGATGTCTTTGTATCACTTTTTTCGATTCTTTTGGTGATTGTAGCCGTTCTTTTTTACAGAAGGAGCCGCTCGGATGTAACCCTTCAAATTACAAAAGAATCGTTTAGTATACCCAAGGCAGGAGTTGCGGGAGTATCCGGTGGAATTATCGCGGCCTTGGCCGGAGTGGGGGGTGGAATTGTACTCGTACCGATCATGAATCTCGTTTATAAATTAAAATTGTCGAAAGCTGTGAGTATTTCATCGTTAGCTATTGTGCTAATTTCACTTTCAGGATGGGTTCAATTTGCATTCTTTTCGGGGGTACACCAGGGATTAACGGCCTACACAATTGGATATGTTGATTTTGGATCGGGCCTGCCGTTGATTATCGGAGCTTTTGCAGGAGGATTTTTAGGGGTGAGAATTGGGCATAGTCTGGATCAAAAAATCGTACAAATTTGCTTTTCTGTTTTGATTCTGATTATTGCAGTGACAATGATTAGTAGTATTGTCTTAGGGTTGAATGAAGATTAACCAATCATTGTATATC
>CAYRDO010000152.1:0-10205 GCA_964422985.1 uncultured Rhodohalobacter sp.
GGGTTAAATTCTGTTGTTGTGATACATTCATGGACTAGTCGTCTTCCTCTTCAATTTCTAAAATGGTCAAATTATTGTTCGTGTAGATGCATATATCGGCCGCTATATGTAACGACTTTTCAACGATCTCTTTCGCAGTTAATTCTGGGGCATTTTCTTTTAGTGCCCTGGCAGCAGCTAAAGCGTATGATCCGCCGCTTCCAATGGCAAGAATCTGGTCATCCGGTTCAATCACGTCACCCTGACCTGAGATCAGAAGGGATTGTTCTTTATCCATCACAACCAATAATGCTTCCAGCTTTTGTAGAAATTTATCTTTTCTCCACTCTTTGGCCAGTTCTACCGCGGCACGTTGTAAATGTCCGTTATAGCTGTTTAGCTTCTCCTCAAACTTTTCAAAGAGTGTAAATGCATCTGCCGTGGATCCTGCAAATCCAGCAAGGATCTTGCCATCTTGCAGTTTCCTGACTTTTTTTACCGTTGCTTTCATCACGGTTTTGTCGAGAGTAGCCTGGCCGTCTCCGCCAATGGCTACACGTCCGTTGTGTATCACTCCAACAACTGTTGTTGCATGGAGATCCTTTAAATTGTTCATTATAAAATGGTACTTAAATTTGAATTTCTTTTTTAACCGTAACTTTGTCGTTTAGGACGGGGTGGAAGGTTTGAGCGCTTTCCGGATCCATTATTACTTCCGTCTCCGTTACGGTCGTCTTTAGAATAGTAGTCGAGAGAACTTTCTTCTTCACTTTCGGCTTCTTCCATCTGTTCGTGATGGGCTTCTATAATGTCATCCAGTGATTGTCCTTGTAAAACTACATCTGTGATTTCAAGATCGGAGCCTGAAAGTGTTGCTTTAAATTCATTGAGTGAGATCGTTTCGTCTGCAATGAAAGTGATCTTCAGTTTATACTTGAGCATCCATTTCCAGCGCGGACTAAAGACTCCTTTGCAGAGGAAAGATCGCAGATATGGATTCACATAGATGTCCACCGCGCGATAATCGGTACTGTACTTAAACTTGCTGATCCAGCTTTCAATATCCGTCACAATCGTATCCTGGCTGACTACGCTTCCGGTTCCGCCGCACATCGGGCAAACTTTCGACACCGAATTTACAACGCTTGGGCGGATTCTTTGACGAGTGATCTGTACAAGCCCGAAATCACTCATACCAATCACATTGGTTTTGGCCTGATCTTTTTTGAACTCTTTCTTGAGTTCATCATAAATTTTCTTCCGGTTTTTATTATCTCTCAGGTCAATGAAATCAACCACAATAATTCCGCCGATATCCCTCAAGCGTAACTGTTTGGCAACCTCACGGGCCGCTTCCAGATTTGTTTTGAGAGAGTTGTCTTCCTGTTTCTCTTTGGCCGCATAAGGACCGGAGTTCACATCAACAACATACATCGCCTCGGTTTGTTCAAAAATCAGATAACCGCCGGATGGCATACGTACGCGTGGAGAGAAAATTGAATTCACATCATGACCAATATTTGTATGATCAAATATGTTCTCTTTTCCTTTATACAATTGAACCGCAGGAAGCATCTTCGGTGCAATCTGCGATACATAACTCTTCACAGATTTGTAGAGCTGATAATCATCAATCAGAACCCGATCATACTGTTTCGCAAAAAGGTCGCGGATTAAACTCTCGGTGATATCAAGATCTTTGTATAAAAGGGTAGGTGGTTTCGAATCTTCAAGCTTGTTCAGAATACGTTCCCATTTTTTCAGGATGGTTCGCATATCTTCTTCAATCGCTTCCTTATCCTGATTTTGAGCGACCGTTCTCACAATCACACCAAAGCCTTCGGGAAGCATAGAACCGACAATACTCTTCAAGCGCCGTCGCTCTTTTCCATTGTTTATTTTTTTGGAGAGAGCAATATATTCACCCATTGGAATCAGGACCAAAAACCGGCCTGCAATGGTAATGTCGGTAGACACTCTCGGACCTTTAGACCCGATCGGCTCTTTCACAATTTGTACGAGCAAATTTTGATTGTTTCTGAGGAGCTTTCCTGCAAGAATTTGCTTGTCGTTATTGGAGAGTTTATTAAAATTGGAGAGCTCTTTTTTGGCTGATTTAGAGATGCTGTTCTCTCCGTTGAGCATCATGATATATTGGCCGAGATGGTCGCCGGCATCAGAAAAGTGAAGGAAAGCGTCTTTCTCCATGCCCACATCTATAAATGCGGCACGAATACCACTCATCACTTTATGAACTCGGGCGATGTAGATATCGCCAACAGTACGTTGATTTTCTTCAGACTCTATGAATAACTGTGCAAGTTCTCCGTTTTCTAAAAGGGCCACGCGGGTCTGTTTGCCCGAGGAGTGGATTATAATTTGATTCTTCATGTAAGAAATGGAATTTCATCAGCAACTCGCCAAGCTTCTCTTTCACAACTAATAGGAGCGCTTCCATCCTGTGAGAGGAATAAAATATCATTTGGTAATAATCATTCATTAAAGCAGTGCGAGCTGCTACAGTGTTATAATTCTTGTTATATAATGAATTGGCAGTGTGAACGCCTTGATTATTAGGAATGTCAGCAGTTTCTGTTGAGCGAGAGATCGCCCTCAGAACACAAAAGAAAGGGTTTAAAAAAAGGTATAAATATCTGTTAATGCTTCGCTTATTAATCATAATTGATTGTGTTCACACAATATTCATGGTATTGTTAATATAGTGTAAAGTAACGGAATTATTAAATATTGAATGAATAAATAACAGGCGAAGACATTCAATTATTGCTCAACCCTCTTGATAGAAGCACCAACATTATTCAGTTTGTTTTCAAGCTGTTCATACCCTCTGTCAAGATGGTAGATTCGCAAAATTTCAGATTCTCCTTCAGCGGCCATTGCAGCAAGCACAAGACTTACGCTTGCTCGTAAATCAGTACTCATTACTGAGGTGCCTGTAAGCTGACTCGGTCCGTTAATAGTAACTTTATTCTCTTTCACCGACAGGTCGGCCCCAAGCCGTTTTAGTTCTGGAACGTAGCTGAACCGATCGTAATAGATGGTATCGGTTACCGTGCTTGTTCCTTGTGCCTGGGTCATCAATGTAGCCCACTGCGCCTGGAGGTCGGTTGGAAAACCGGGATAAATTTTTGTTTTGATAGAGATCGGTTGGATACCGCCGTTTGTTTGGATGTGAATATCCGAATCCGAAATTTTGAAATGAACGCCCAGCTTTTTGAAGTGATCCGGAAATTTGCCTAGATCTTCAGGTTTACAGCCCGTCAGAGTAATGTCTGAATCAGGATGCATGGCGGCGGCGATCATGTATGTGCCCGTTTCAATCCGATCCGGATCATTTGAAAATTCAACGCCTTCCAGTTTATCTACCTTTTGAATGGTGAGAGTGCTGGTGCCAACTCCATCGATATCAGCCCCCATTTTTTGGAGCATCTTGCAAAGCAGAACTACGTCAGGTTCCTTGGCAGCATTTTTGATGGTAAATTTCTTCGCTCGAAGTACAGCTCCTAACACCAGGTTAATTGTTGCACCTACACTGCTGGGATCGAGAGTAAATTCACCGCCCTCAACCGAATTATTGTCTATAGTTGCATGGACATAGCCCTGATCGAGATCGATATTTATTCCCATGGCCTCAAACCCTTTCAGGTGGAGGTCAACCGGACGAGGACCCCATGCGCAACCACCAGGGAGAGAAACTTTCGCCTCACCGGCGCGACCGATCAGGGCACCGAGCATATAAAATGATGCCCGCATTTTCCGAACTAAATCGTAGGGTGCTTCAAAATGCGCCAGGTTTTCCGGGTTGATAAAAAGTTTGTTGTCCTGCTCATCAAAAATAACTTGCGTGCCCGTTACACGAATCACATTATTAAATGTGTAGATATCCTTCAGACGGGGTACAAGTTGAATAGTTGATGGTGAATTTCCTAACAATGATGCAGCCATAAGGGGTAACGCTGCATTTTTAGATCCACTTATGGGTATACTTCCTTTGAGAGGTGTGGGTCCTTCAATAATAAATTTATCCACTGGGTTCTATGTCTATAAGTATTTGATTCTTTTCTACGTTATCTCCCTGTTGTATGTGCAATTTTGATATTACACCGTTGGATGGAGATTTCAATTCATTCTCCATTTTCATCGCTTCAAGTATTAAGACCGGTTGGCCTTCTTCCACGGTTTCGCCGTCTGAGATTAAAAGTTCCAGGATTTTACCCGGCATGGGAGCATTTAAACTTCCCGCTGATGCAGCCGCTCCGGCATGAAAGCCAAGTTTTTCTAACAGGAGATCCTGTTCATCTTTTACCGTCGTCTCAAAATAGGTGCCATTTATGGAGAACGAAACATTCCGTTCATCTACTTCAATGTTATCGATTTTATAGAGTTTAGTTCCCGATCGAAGTAAGATGCGTCCAGAGCCCTGAACAATAATCTCTAAAGGAACCTTGGTGTCTTCTACAACTGCTTCTGTAAGCTGATCATTTAGCTCAACTCCGAATACCTCTCCGTTAATTTCACTTTCAAACTGCATAATCTTGGATGCTTTTGAGTCCCCGGCTGGTAGCTTTAAATGAGAACTGATCAATGTTATCGGAATCGTAAAAGGGCGAAACACTTCTGCTCGTACTCTTCTCGAACACTTCAATAAAACCAAGATTAATAAGCTTGATCAGGTCATCCCGAATCTCACCAAACGTTAACCCCGTTTCATCCTGAATATGCTCGAAAGGTTCCGCGAAGATCAACTCTCTGAGGATAGATTTTTCCGAGTTCGTTAATTTAACTTTAGCCATACACAAAAATAGATGCTCTGCCAACGAATGACAATCAAAAAGAAAGATAATTTTATCTGATTTTTATGGAGTCATCGGATGAGTATTTCAGATAGAAAAAAGTGCAAAGCAAAGACATTCATCCGATGACTGAAAAATACCTTGGCTGACGAATTTTGAGCTTGGGGCTGTATTAATTCGGCAGGCGAAAAAAACAATCACCAGCCGATGGTTCACAGACACTCATCCTATGACTAAAATTATTTTGCTATTTAATCCTCACATCCCCGTATGTAATAATCGCGCCTTGCCGATCTTCCACAATGATTCGGTAGAGCCCCTCGGGGTTGTCATCAAACCGGGCAATATCTCCGGCGCTTAATGAGATCGAAGTTATTCCGGTAGGTAGGGGGGAAGTGCTTGATTCATACACAGGACGGAAATTGTTTTCATTATATAAAACCAAAACTCTGAGTCCGGCCACACCATCAACTCCGGTTACAAAAATGTTTATTGTTAGTCGTTGATTTGTGAGCAGTGGATTGGGATAAGGTAATGGCTCCAAACTAACCACACCCTGGAAAAAGGGACCAATTCGCCAATCATCAGGATCTTCTTGTCCTTCCACAATCATTCCATTTTCAGTGGTTTCGGTGATATTTTCGGGGAGGCTGATCGCTTCGTTTTCAAACTTTCTCTGCTCATCATTTTGATTGCATGACACAAAGAAAAAGAAAATCAAGGAAACAGATAGTGCGGGAATGGATTTAATGTTCTTCAATGTTTGATGAATTCAGATAAAATGGTGCCGTCGAAATTCGTCTGACCACTTGCTCCGTTGCTTAAGCTTTGGTGGACAGGTCGGGCGGTCTGACAAATCAAGGACAAACTAAGATTCGGGTTCAAAAAAGCCCATGAAAAGTTGTATTTTCAAAACAAAAACAGAGCATTTTTTATGATTGAAGTTTACGGAATCAAAAACTGTGATAAAATTCGAAAAACCAAAAAATGGCTATCGAAAGAGGATGTTGAATTTGAGTTTTTTGATCTGAAAAAAGAACCCCTGACTCGTGAAGAACTCGAAGAGTTTGTATACAGGGTTGGACTGGATACACTTCTCAACAAACGAGGAATGACCTGGCGAAAGCTTGGTTTGAAGGATAAGGATTTGAGTGATGATGAACTTTTTGAAGAGCTGCTCGAACATCAAACAATGATTAAGAGACCGGTTATCATCAATGGAGAGGCAATTTTAGTAGGTTATGATGAGGACGCGTTTGAAACGTTTGTGGATTAGTACCGGACTCTTCCTGCTCTTACTCGTACCGGATCTTTTCGCTCAATCTGAATTCACCTACGACAGGGATGAGCCTCCCACCATGGAGATGATGATTAACGCAAGAGAGGTATTTCGTTATGAAGTAACATATGGATGGTTCACTCTCGGCTGGATTGATGTACAACTGTTACCCGACACCACACACGAGGGGCAGCAGGCATATCACCTTCAAACGGTGATGGAAGCAAACAGCAGCAACATTTTGATCGGAAAAAATCTTGTGCATTACGAAAACCTGTTCCAGTTTAACGAGAAGTGGCCGTACAGTTTTGTATTCTGGCGAGATGATTTGCACGATAATGAACCCAACAGGACACGAATTATATTTGATCGCGACAGCAGTAAAGTTCGGTTTTACGAGTACGGAGAATTTCAGGAATCGCTTGATTTGGTAGAACCGGCCAGTGGTGGAGATATTATTTTCTACTACTCGCGAATGTTTGCCGGGGAGGAAACTCCGTATGAGTTTCCGGTTTACATCGAGAATGAGTTGGGATATGTGACTTCGCAAAGCAGTAAAGAAACCGAAATGCGCGAGTACGAAGCATTTGATGAACCGGTTGAAACGTATCTAAGCGAAGGAAATGCAGATATTAACGGGCCTTTTGGATTTCGGGGACGATTTAAATCCTGGTTTACTACAAGTGATCTGCGAGTGCCTGTAGAAGCGCATGTAAAAGTGATATTTGGAAATGTGAAAGTAAAATTAATCTCATATAAAAAAGAAGGAGGTAGTTATTAAAGTCTATTTTCAACAATTGGACCACGCCATGGGATTGCCGCTACCGGAATATGAAACGGAAGGTTCGGCAGGATGTGATCTCAGAGCAGCATTAACAGAACCAATAACTCTCAAACCAGGAAAACGGGCACTTATTCCTACTGGACTTAAAATGGCGCTGCCTGAAGGGTATGAGGCACAAATTCGTCCACGAAGTGGGCTTGCATATCGAAATGGCATCACTATGCTCAATACACCGGGAACCATCGATTCTGATTATCGGGGAGAAGTGAAAGTATTGGCGATTAATCATGGCGAAGAGGAATTTACAATTAATCACGGAGACCGTATCGCCCAAATGGTTATTGCTCCTATCCAACAGATTGAGATCCAACAAGTGTACGAACTTCCAAAAACCAAGAGAGGCGGCGGGGGATTTGGCAGCACGGGCGTTAGTTAATGAATGCTGTTTGTTGTCAGTTGTTTAAATAAGTATCTCAATGAAGTTTTTCCTAATCACTAATCTGTGAAAGAGAAGTTACAACCCTACATTGACCTTATTGGTCAAAACGAGAATTATCGCCGGTTATGGCTGGCGCAAATCATCTCTAATTTCGGCGACTGGTTTGGCATCCTTGCGGTGTATGCACTTATTCAAACCTACAGTGGGTCTGAGTTGTTGCTTGGGCTCATCATTGTCGTGAAAATGCTAAGCCTCGCAGCTTCATCACCTCTTGCCGGATTTATCACAGACCGTTTCAACCGCCGCCAATTGATGATTTTATGCGATATCATGCGGGGAATTCTTGTCCTGGGTTTGATTTTAGTAACATCGCAAGAGTTACTTTGGCTGGCTTACGTAATCACGGCAATCCAGATGGTTTTCTCAGCGATTTTTGAGCCTGCTAAAACATCATCTATTCCAAATGTTACGACTCCAAAAGAACTGGTAAACGCCAACATTTTATCAGCAGCTTCCTGGAGTATTATTTTTACGACCGGCATGGCCTTTGGCGGTTTTGCGACAGCGTATCTTGGGACTGATTTGGTATTCATCATTAATGCAATTAGTTACGGTATTTCTGCCATTTTTATTTATCGAGCAGTGATTCCACAAGTGGAGATGACCGATGAGGAGAAGAAAAAGAACAGAAATCCGCTTACAGGTATTATTGAGGGCTTCAAATTTCTAAAAAATAATGGTGATGTCCTTCGTCCCGCATTAGCCAAAGGAACGTTTACCATGTGTATCGGAGCATTGGTTTACATGCTGATTATTGTAGCAGAAGATGTACTTTTGATGGGCAGTGTGGGGCTTGGAATTCTCTATGCCGCTCGCGGAATTGGAACGGGAATCGGACCGGTTTTGGGCCGTAGGCTATTCAGAAGAGAATCAGGTTGGATTCGGGCTATGGGTCTCTTTATGATTTTCTGCGGATTGATGTACTGCATTACAAGTTGGCTGAGTTCTATTGTATTGATGAGTATTTTTGTGCTGCTGGCTCACATGGCATCCGGTTCGAATTGGGTGATGAGTACCGTTCTGCTTCAACGTCGGTCTCCGGATCTGTTTCGGGGGCGAGTGTTCAGTACGGAGTGGCTTTTGTTTACGTTAGCTCAGTCTGTTTCAGTAACTGTAGCTTCATTTATTCTGGAATACGATTGGTTGACAATTCGAGAATGTATGCTCGCTTTTGCGATTCTTTTGATTATCTCCGGATCATTCTGGCTTATCAAGGTGGCACCGAGAGAGAAAGACGCTCCGGATGAAATTTTGGACGGGTTGGAGTTGAGGACTTCTTCTTAATGCATATTATATAACTATCACGAAACGGCCACAGATTCGACGGATTTCTTAGAAGTCCCCATATCCATCGGTTCACCGTAATTTGCCCAGATCATCCAAAGGATAAATATCACAAAATAGAAAATAGCCGTTGTGGAGTAATCGTGAGTAAAATCAAACAGTTGAGGCGAGTAGAATTGTGTGTAAGAAAGGAGTACAATTCGAGTTACATTCACAAGATAAATAACGGCAATACCAAAGATTGAAAAGAAAATTCGCGGTGCCCATGCTCCGGGGTATGCAAGAATAAATCCCACAAAAAGACCAATTGCAGAAATTCCGTTGCAGCCATTCACTATTTCTCCTCCGGCCGTTCCTGTAATTCCCACAATTCTGCCATTGTAAAACACATCTTCACCAATAAAAGAGAGAATTCCCGCACTGATAGATGCAATATTTTTGGAGAGCGGCTCGTCAATATATCCGTTAGGCAGAATCCAAAGTTCATAAACCAAATACCACACAAAGTAGATGCATACCACTTTGAAGAGGAATTTGCCAATATCTGATTTAAAGAATGATCTCATGATGAATAATGATTTTGAAAAATATAGCAGATCTAAGAGAATCATGAGATTAGAATTCGCTGAAAATCAACCCTTATATAATGTTTGAATAATGTTATCTTTTATTTCTCACAAATAAACAACAGCGTAAATGATCTGGGAAGACGGTTTTTATTTATGGTTTTTACTGCTGATTCCACTCCTTTACGGGGCTTATTGGTGGTACAAGCGTCAGCAGGGACAACGACGGTCTGAATATTTTGATAATCGGTTGGTTCAACAACTCAGAAAAAATTTCTGGAAGACAGGGGATAAGGTTCGCCTCATCTCATTTATGATCGCCACATTATTCTTCATCGTTGCCCTCGCCGGACCCAAAATCGGAACGGAAGTTCGGGAAGTACAAAGAAAAGGTGTCAATTTGATGGTTGCGCTGGATCTCTCCACAAGCATGAATGCCGAAGATGTACGGCCCAGCCGATTGGAAAAAGCTAAATTTGAGATTAATAGGCTTGTGGATAGGCTGCAGGGAGACAGAATCGGACTCCTTATTTTTACCGATGAAGCCTATCTGCAAGTTCCTTTTACGACTGATTACTCCGCACTCCGACTTTTTATTGATATCGCAAATTCCGATCAGATGCCGTCCGGAGGTACAAATTTCAGTGCGGCGATGAGAACAGCTCTTGAAAGCTTTAACTCTCTGGACGAACAGGAAAGCGGAAATGCCGCAGATGTGCTTCTGTTTGTGGGCGATGGTGAAAATCATGGTCCGGGTTATGATGCGGAATTGGAAGAACTGGTTGAGAATAATGTGGTAACATTTTCTGTAGGAATTGGAACCCCAAATGGTGCGCCAATACCTGTTTACAACGAAAACGGTACCCTTACATCCTACGAAAGAGATTCTGATGGAAATACCATTACAACCCGGCTTGAATCCCAGGCAATGAGAGATATTGCTAATGCCGGCGGAGGCGAATATTACGAAATTCGATCGGGGAGCGATAACATTGAGCCT
>CAYRDO010000153.1:0-10193 GCA_964422985.1 uncultured Rhodohalobacter sp.
GAATGGCTACTTCAATTTGGAGATAAGGTGGAAATTGTATCACCAAAAGAGTTGAAAAAGAAGAGAGAGAAAATTTTGAACTCGATGATCAATTCTTTGTGAAATAAAAAAAGGCTCCCAAAAATTGAGAGCCTTTTTCGTTTGTTTAATTTAGTTGAGAATTAACTGACGTTATCAGTTTCGTCGTCATCCTCATTCACTACTCTGGTAATTGCAGCAATTTTGCCATCATTATCCAATCGCATGATTCGAACTCCCTGGGTATTTCGTCCCATTGTTCGAATTCCTTTACACTGCATTCGGATCACTTTGCCACGCTCGGTAATTACCATCAAGTCGTCATTATCTGAAACTTCTTTCAGTGCGATCAGGTTTCCGGTTTTTGGAGTAACCTTTAATGTGATCACTCCTTTACCTCCACGGCTTTGCTCGCGATAATCATCAACTAGTGATCGTTTACCATATCCATTTTCTGAAATGGCGAGTACTGTAGCTTCATGAGTATTTTTGATGACAACCATATCAACAAGCTCATTATTTTTGCCTAAGGTCATTCCGCGCACACCGGATGTGTTTCGGCCCATTTCACGAGCTTCCTCTTCATGGAACCGGATTGCGCGTCCTTTCTTATTAGCAAGAATGATATTGCTTTCGCCATCTGTGAGGGCAGCTTCTAAAAGACTATCGCCTTCACGAATATTGATAGCAATAATTCCGTCTCTACGCGGACGGCTATATGCTTCGAGTGAGGTTTTCTTAACCTGACCTTCTTTTGTGGCCATAATGATGGAGTGGCTGTTGATATACTCTTCATCGTCAAGCGTTTTGACCGGTACAAATGTTTTAATACTGTCATCTTTAGCGATATCGATGAGATTGACGATTGCGCGACCCCTGGCCAATCTAGATCCTTCCGGAATTTCGTAAACCTTCAACCAGTAACAATTTCCTTTCTCGGTGAAAAACAGAATGTAGTTATGATTGGTTGCCACGAAAAGATGCTCTACATATTCGTCATCCTTCGTAGTAGTACCTTTCATTCCTTTACCACCACGGCGTTGTCGTCGATATCCGCTTACAGGCATTCGTTTAATGAAGCCCTTGTTGGAGATGGTTACTACAACATCTTCGTCGGCAATCATATCCTCAACGCTGAAATCTTCAGCTGAGTAGATTACTTCTGTTCGTCGCTCATCACCATATCGATCTTTCAACTGAAGAAGTTCGTCTTTAATAATTCCTTTCTGTTTGTCTCGATCTGAGAGAATTGACCGGAATTCAGCAATTTTATCAACAATATCCCGGTACTCTTGATCAACTTTTTCACGTTCGAGCCCAGTCAGTTTTTGGAGTCTCATATCCAAGATTGCTTTCGCCTGGATATCTGTGAGGGCGAATTTTGTGCGAAGTTCTTTATTCGCTTCCTGTGGACTATTGGATGCCCGAATGGTTTTGATTACTTCATCAAGATTGTCGAGAGCAATCTTCAGACCTTCTAAGATATGAGCTCTGGCTTCCGCCTGATCGAGATCATAAATGGTTCTGCGAATGATTACTTCAATTCTGTGCTCAATGAAGTGATCAATTAACTCCTTGAGCGGCATGACTTTAGGTCGCCCCTTGACCAGTGCAAGATTAATCACACCAAATGTCTGTTGCATCTGGGTGTACTTATAAAGCTGATTTAAAACGATTCCTGCATTGGATGCATTTCGCTTCAGAACAATAACAATTCGAAGTCCCTCGCGGTCAGATTCATCACGAATTTCAGAGATATCTGTGATCTTCTCGTCATGAACCAGACGGGCCATTTTTTCAATCAGGGTTGATTTATTGACCTGATATGGAATTTCGGTTACAACAATCTGTTCACGATTACCGCGTAACTCCTCAACACTGGCTCGTGCCCGCATCGTGATTTTTCCACGACCGGTATTGTAGGCTTCTTTAACCCCTTCATATCCATAAATAATACCGCCGGTTGGGAAATCCGGAGCGGTAATGTGTTTCATTAATTCTTTCGTTGAAATCTCAGGATCATCCAACACGGCTACCGTACCGTCAATCACCTCATTCAAATTATGAGGTGCCATGTTGGTAGCCATTCCTACTGCAATACCCGATGCGCCATTCAAAAGAAGGTTTGGTAGCATCGATGGCAATACAGTCGGTTCGGTAAGCGTATCATCAAAGTTGTCCTGGAAATCAACAGTATCTTTATTGATGTCGGTGAGAAGCTCTTCAGAAATTCTCTGCATTCTCACTTCTGTGTACCTCATCGCCGCAGCAGAGTCACCATCAATGGAACCGAAGTTCCCCTGACCGTCAACAAGCGGATATCTGAGTGAAAACTCCTGAACCATTCGAACAATCGAATCATACACGGCAGAGTCACCATGGGGGTGATACTTACCCAAGACCTCACCAACAATACGAGCACTTTTTTTATAATTTCGATTATGAAGCATTCCAAGATCACTCATTCCATAAAGAACGCGCCGGTGAACCGGTTTCAAACCGTCCCGAACATCCGGAAGAGCTCTTGATACAATCACAGACATCGAATAATCGATGTACGACGATTGCATTTCATCTTCAATCGTTATTGGTACAATTTTTTCACTTGCCATGTATGTAGAATTTTAGTCTTGTGTAGTGTCTTGAGTTTGCTATGAATGCCAATAAGCTCAAGCAAGCTTTTTACTTGAGCTCAAACAATGTGTACTCCTTAAATATCGAGCGTAGCGTATTTGGAGTTTTTCTCAATAAATTCCCGTCGCGGTTCAACATCGCCGCCCATAAGTGTAGAGAACATTTTGTCAGCCGAGGCCGCATTTTCTACCGTCACCTGTTGTAAGGTTCTGGTTTCGGGATCCATTGTAGTTTCCCAGAGCTGCTCGGGATTCATCTCGCCAAGTCCCTTATAGCGTGAAACATCATATTTATTTCGGGATTTTTTAAGCTCTTTGATGAGCTTGTTGCGAGTCTCTTCATCCCAGGCATATTGAATTTCTCCACGACTCTGTGTGATTCTGTAGAGCGGCGGAGTTGCAATATAAATGTGACCATGCTCAATAAGCGGATGCATATACCGATAAAAGAAGGTTAGCAGAAGCGTTCGGATGTGAGATCCGTCCACATCGGCATCCGTCATGATGATAATTTTGTGATATCGAAGCTGATCTAATTCGAACTCTTCTTCATGCCCAACGCCGGTTCCAAGGGCAGTAATCATCGCCTGTATCTCCTTGTTTTCAAGGATCTTATTGATCTTGGCTTTCTCCACATTCAGGATTTTACCACGTAGTGGAAGTATCGCCTGGAAGCTTCGGTTTCGGCCCATTTTCGCAGATCCGCCGGCGGAATCACCCTCAACGAGATAAATTTCGCTATGCGCCGGATCTTTAATAGAGCAATCGGCCAATTTACCGGGTAAGCCACCACCGCTCATTACACTTTTACGCTGGATAAGCTGACGTGCTTTTCGTGCTGCTTCGCGAGCTTCGGCGGCAACAATTACTTTCTCGAGAATTTTTTTAGCGATCTTTGGATTTTGCTCGAGGTAATCGTTCAGTTTTTCATAAAGAATAATCTCTACAGCGCTTTGAACTTCTGAGTTACCCAGCTTGGTTTTCGTCTGACCTTCAAACTGAGGTTCAGCAACTTTAACACTCAAAACGCAAGTCATTCCCTCACGAAAATCCTCGCCGGAAACATTAATCTTACTGTTAGATTTGATGATGTTATTCTTATCCGCGTAATTCTTGAAGCAACGTGTTAGTGCACGCCGAAAACCTGAGATATGCGTTCCACCCTCGCGCGTGTTAATATTATTAACGTAAGAGTGCACATTTTCGGTGTAGCTGTCATTATACTGAATAGCTAATTCAACAGGCACATTGTCCTCTTCACCTTCGATATACATAGGTTCATCCATCAAAGGCTCGCGGGTTTCATCCAGGTATTTCACAAAATCTTTTACACCGCCTGAATAATGGAAGGTAATTTCTCCTTCTTCATCCTCTTCCGCACGTTCATCTACAATGTCGATCGTAATTTGCGGGTTTAGGAAAGCCAGCTCGCGCATTCGGTCGGCAATGATATCAAACTTAAACTCCGTTGTTTGAGTAAAAATTTCCGGATCGGGCTTAAATTTGATGATAGTTCCGGTGTCATTAGTTGTACCGGTTTTTTTCAGAGGTACTTTTGTACCGCCTTTTTCAAACTCCATCACATAAATTTCGCCATCTCTGTGGATCTCTGCACTAAAATGAGAAGAAAGTGCATTCACACAACTCACACCTACACCGTGCAATCCCCCGGACACTTTATAAGATTGCTTATCGAATTTACCACCTGCGTGAAGTTTGGTAAGTACAACTTCTACGGCGGGCAGATTTAGTTTGGGATGAGTATCAACCGGAATTCCACGACCATTGTCCTGAATAGTAATAGAACCGTCGTCGTGGACTGTTACTTTAATATAATCGCAATAACCGGCAAGTGCTTCATCAATGGAGTTATCAACAACCTCGTTGATTAAATGGTGGAGACCGCGCTGACCGGTATCTCCAATGTACATGGAGGGTCGTTTCCGTACAGCTTCGAGTCCCTCTAAAACTTGAATATTTTCTGCTTTGTAGTCAGATCCTTTCTTTCTAGCCATAAATGGGGGTTGAGTGATATTCTAGATAGCCTCTGTAACGTCTAAATTTATTGTTTGTACGCGCAAAATCCAAAAAGGAATGATTTTTCTTCAAAAAAACTGGATCGGCGTAGCTGGTTAATTTCTATCGGGCTTGAGATGAGCAGATTCCGCCCCTGAAAACCAAAACAAAAATATATAAATTTTTAAAAAAATGGAAGCGATTTTTTAGTCCGGAAGAACCTGGAATGATGCACTCCCTTCATGATAAGCTCCAAGAAAGCCAAGTCCGTTTGCAATGGCCTCAATGTCAAGAGGATCATTCGGATAAATTGGATAAACCTTCTGCCAATCTGGGCCGAGATGTAGGTAGCGTAGGTGAGTTGTTCCTGTATCCAGATCTTTGCACCGCACGATTGGTGTCCAGGGAGGTTGGCAACTATTGAAACTGTCTCCTGAACTTGGGAATATCTCATTCAGTAAAATAATAGGCCGTGTAGTGACTAATAATCTCTGCAAAGATTCTTCATATTCCTGGCCGCAAAATTGTCTGAATTCTAGCGAATGGAGCTGCTCTTGATATTCAAAGCCAATTTCCCAGCGGATGATTTCGGAAGGAAGAACATTCCTAAAATCAATTCGAAATTCAGATGAACAATTATATCCGGAACCTACAGGTAAAATTTGAGCTTCAGTAATGCCCGGGGTGGTAAATGTTGTGGATACAAATTCGCCGTCTGAACGTTCAACACGAATTCGATACGAGGTTCGTGGTTTCAGTTCTTTTTCAAGGATAAAATTGTGGGTAAAATTGGCAGGAAACTGCACGATGGAATCTCGCAAAACCTGTGAAGTTCCGTTTTCGAGATCATGAAATGTTACAGTTGCATCTAAATTAATGGAGCTGCTGTCGTTATGAAATTGATTCAATTCTCTTACACGGATTACATGCCTTGTTTCATTGATATTCAGTGCCCCATAAACAGAATAGATGCCGGTATCTTCTTCATAGGGATTGATTTTTGAGTCATGGCAACCGCATATGAAAAGCAGAAAATAGAGGCATGCAATTGCAAAAAACGGTCTGTACATAATCAATATGCTTTATTGGCGGAAATGAACAGGCACGCATTTTAATAAGATGTATGAACGAATCCAATGAATTTCGGATATCCAACTAGTTGTTAGTAGATATAAACGAAAGGGTATCCTCTCGAAAAGCACCTAAAAAGCCAAGTCCATTTTCAACGTCTCCAACTTCGTCAGGGATCGTGGGTTTCACGGGATAGATTCTTTCCCATTCAGGCCCCAGGTGTTTGTAACGAATAACGAATTGTCCGGTATCGAGATCATCACATAAAACGGTTGGATATCGATAATCACGACAATTGGGTGGTGGATCCATCCCCGGCTTTGGCCAAATGAGATCTAGCAATAAATAAGGTTTAGCTGTAATTACGAGTTCATACCGGTCCTCAAAATATTCCGTGACACAAATTCCGGTAAACTCAACCCAGTACATTTTTTCCTGATACATGATGCCAAATTCCACGCGAACCTGCTCTCCGGGCTTCACATTTTTGAACACCATTTTTATTTCAGTGTAGCACTTAATTTCATCTTCATCATTATTTGAGACCAATTCGGTTTCTGTTATTCCAGGTGTTGTAAACACACTCGATACGCCAATTCCATCCGAACGTTCTACATCCACACGATATGGACTGCTTGGAGTAAATTCCTTATTCAGAATAAAATTATGGGTAAAATTTGCGGGAAATTGGACAACTGAATCTTTAAGAACTTGCGATGTATTATTTGTGAGGTCTGAGAACGTCACAATTGCATCCAGATGCTTAGAAGTACTGTCGCGCAGGAATGTTCTGAGATCTCTCACCCGAATCACATGCTTCGTTTCATGAAGATCCATGGCACCGTAAATGGAATATACGCCTTTTTTATCTTCGAACGGATCGATCTGATTGTCACTGCAACTTCCCGCAATAAGCAGAAAGATTGCAATGGCACTTATCGTGAATAGGTTTTTCAAAAAGCCTGCTTTAAAAGATTAGAGAGTCCAAATTACGATGGCCCCACAACGTGACCGATAACCGAATTGAGATGGTTGACCGGCAAGTCCGGAATAAATTTCCAATCCAACAATGTCATCTGGCGAGGCATACAAATCCAAACTAATTGAGCCGGTTGTCATTCCCTGCGATGGTCTTGGTGGCACTGATGTCATGGTCATTCCATTTCGAATCACTTGTGGAGAACAATTACCCCGCTGATTAACAATCATGCCATCTTTTTTTCGAACTCCATGCGTATATCTAAAAAGATCAGACGTGTTATTGAGATGTCTTTCCTGAATATCTTCTCGTGTAAAAAACTGCCCAAGACCCTGCTGTTTTCGGGTATAAAAACTATGGGCCTTCAGGTAGTTGTCGATGAGAGTCTGCTCGTATGGAGTTCCCTCAACAGTAATCTCACTGAGAGTTTCGGTGGTCTCAAAGATTCGAAACTCAACCGAAAGTGTATCACCTGCTTCAACCAAAAAGGGACCACCGGTATTTCCGGAATAGCCGATTCGTTTGGCATACAGGTAGTAGTCTTTTACATCAGGGGCTTCAAGGAGGAAATTTCCTTCTTCGTCGGTTGACGTATAGCGGATAAATTCATTTTCTGCGTTTTGAAGAGATACGGTTACATACGGAACCGGTTTGCGAGTAGCCTCATCAAGTACAACTCCTTTATATACTTGAGCGTTGGCAAGTTCTGTAATTGTGAGAAAACACAATGCCGTGGTTATTATTAAAAAAGTGTACGATTTCATAGTACCTCCTGATGGTTATGGTTTAGTCCAAAGAGTTCGGTTTAAGTTTTGTTAGATGAATTAAGTTGAGATTTAACGGGTCCATAATACCACAGCACCACAATAGGATTTTGGCCCAAATTCAGCCGGTTGACCAGGTATACCAGCATAAATTTCTACTCCTACAAGATTCTCAAGGTTAGCATGTCTTTCAATCTTAACAGGTAAACCAACATTTCCTGTACCTTCTAAAACAAGAGGGGCAGAAAAATTTACTGTATGACCATTTACGATAACATCAGGAGAACATGATCTGCGGTTACTTGAGATTACTGTTTCTCCATATGGCGTGACACTAACTCTAACTCCATGCATTCCACGGAATAGATCAGCCATTTGAACAGCATTTTTCTCTTCTATTTCTTCCCTTGTCATAAATACACCAAGGCCACGCTTTTGCCGTGTATAGAAATTATTTGATTTCAAGTAATTCTCGATCAACGTCTGTTCATATGGCGTGCCTTCAACAGTTACTTCCCCTAGTGATTCTGCGGTCTCCATCACTCGAAACTGAACTGAAAGTGTATCCCCGGTTTCAACAAGAAATGGTCCGCCGGTATTTTCTGAATATCCGATTCTCTTCACATGCAAAAAGTAGTCAGTCACGTCGGGCGCCACTAACAGAAAGGTACCATCCTCATCGGTTGAGGTGTGACGGACATGCTCATTGTCTGCGTTTTGAAGGGATACAGTTACATACGGAACAGGTTTCCGAGTAGCTTCATCCAACACAACCCCTTTGTATACCTGCGCGTAACCGGACTCAACCAGCCAAAGTAAAAGTAGGACTCCCACTAAAAAAACAACTCTTTTTTGCCTCATAGTGTCCCTCAATAGTGTTTTGTTTTATTCTAAATAGTCATAGAAATCAAAATTTCAAAGAGAATATTTCCCCAACCATTTGTGCCCGAACAAATGTCGCTTATAAAAAAAGAAAGCGCTGCAAGTAGCTGTTTAAATGAGGGCGCATTCAAACGTTCCTGATGTCAAGTTTTAAGTCTGAAATGTAAGTTTCCATTAGCTTAACAGAACAGAAACGGAGATGCTATCACATGATGATGTGATATAAAGAGAGACTTTTTTGGTTTAATTGAGGATTAATCACGCTCAGGGATTTGAACCGTATAAGAAATTGTTTCATCCCGATAGCCGCCGAAAAATCCTAATCCGTTTTCTACATCCATAATATCTTCAGGATCATTTGGATAGAGGGGGTACACTTTTTGCCATTCAGGTCCCAGGTGGAGATATCGAACAGAAATCTTTGGTGATTCGAGATCCTCGCAGGTAATTTCAGATTCGGTACCTCTGCACGTAATTATGTTGACTCCTTTAGCAGGAAATAGCATGCCAAGAAAATCACGGGTAGTAAGGGTGAGTGAGGCCGTATTTCCCTCTCGTTCGAAAGTGCAAAATTGGCTAATTTCAAATGTTCTTGATACGTATGATGCCATGGATACTTCTAACCGAATCTGTTCGGATGGCAACACATTTTCAAACATAAGTTGAATCTCAGAAAAACAGTTAACCGATTCGTTTGGGGTAATACTGTGGATGGTCACTCCGGGCGTGGTAGCAATGCTCGAAACCGAATTCCCATCGGGGCGGGTTACTGTAATGAGATAGGATTTTCGAGGCTCAAGATCTTTATCCAAAATAAAATTGTTTGTGGAGATGCCATCAAATTTCACCACGGTATCTTGTAAGGCGGTGATAGCTCCTATTTCCAAATCATGAAATTCAACCGTTGCATCCAGGTTTGAAGAGTCTGCGCCAAGTGCAGTACGAAGATCTTTAATTCGAATATAATTGGGGTTTTCATCGAGGTTCAATGCGCCATAGATCGAGTAGATTCCCTTCTCACCTTCGAGGGCATCAATTTTTGGTTCTTTGCAGCTGGAAATACAAAGCAGAAAGAACGCTAAACAGCAGATAATTAAAGATTTATTCCTGATCAATGAATGGAGCTTTAGTACATTAAGTTTGATTTTATGAATATGATGAAACTATGATTTGGAAGTATCAAAAAAAGGTAAAACTTTGAGATAAATATTAATTGAAATTATATCCATTTAACTTTATTTTATGAGTCTATCAAAAATTCAGTAAACAAGAATCATTATGGCACGCAAAGACGATATTACTGGCAAAGGAGCTCTGAATGGGTATCGATCGTCTAAATCGAACAATAAGACCAAGCATAAGTTTCAGCAGAATCTTCAGAGAAGGCGATTTTATATTCCTGAAGAAGATCGATGGGTAACACTGAAAGTGTCAGCCAAGACCTTGAGAACCATCAACAAGAAGGGAATTTCAGCGGTTCTGAAAAAAGCCAGGAAGAAAGGAACATTATTAAAAGAGGTATAAATTATGGCAAAAGGTAATCGCATACAGGTAATTCTTGAATGCACAGAAAAACCCGGTAGCTCTCGTTACGTTACGATGAAAAATCGTAGAAACACCACAGAGAGACTTGAACTAAAGAAGTACAATCCGGTTCTCAGAAAACACACCGTTCACAAAGAAATTAAATAACTACTCCCATGGCTAAGAGACAGGTATTTGGTGAAGAAGCGAAATCGTTGAAGCAGGCACACCGTAAGATGGCGAAAGTAATCATTTCAACGAAGAACGAACGCGGCAAATATGCGTTCAAAGAAACCATCATCGACC
>CAYRDO010000154.1:0-10016 GCA_964422985.1 uncultured Rhodohalobacter sp.
CCCCCTACCCCCGTGAAGACCCGGTTTATGGCCGCCGATCTCAAAATGTCGAGGTCAATATTGATGAAGAGATGCTCACACAAGTGGCCAACCAAACCGGCGGACAGTATTACAGAGCAACCGATCTGCAGGAACTCATTGCTATCTATGATGAGATCGACCAGCTCGAACAATCAGAAATCGAAGAGATAATTTACATCGATCGCGACGATCTTTACCCCTGGTATCTTGGATCAGGAATTCTGCTTTTATTAGTTGGATTTTTGAATGAACGATTCTACACGCGGTCGCCATTATTTTACTCTTGAGAGGTTAGAATTTTAGAAAGAAATGATTAAGCAGGTAACATCCGCAATTCAACAAAATCTGGGGATAAACTCCTCAAAAATTTCTGAACATTTTCGTAAGAAAGAGGTCCTGGAATGGAAAGGGTTCACCGGATCCTCGGCAAACTTTCTTCTTTCTGATCTTCAAAAAGAGGAAAATACACTCCTTTATATCGCGAAGGATTTTGAAAAAGCCGCCTCTGTAGCCTCTGATTTCGAAGAGATGGGTGTCTCAAATATCTACCTCTTCCCTCCCACTCGAAACAAGCCGTATGATGAGGAAAAAGTAGTTGATATGTCCATCATGGTTCAGCGCTCTGAAGTGCTGGAAATGATCCATGAAAAACCGGCTCTCACGATCGTGGCTTCCGTCGATGCAATCACAGAAAAACTCGTTCCCGCAAGCCAGTTTTACGAATCATCCATCCATCTGAAAAAAGGCGATGAGCTTCCGCCATCAGAACTTTCTGAAAAACTTGCCGATCAGGGATATAGAGCGACGCGTTTTGTGGACGCCCCCGGTGAATATGCCATTCGCGGTGGTATTTTTGATGTGTTTCCCTTCTCAGGAGAATATCCCGTTCGACTCGAATTTTTTGGCGATGAGATCGACTCCATTCGAGAATTTGATCCCGACTCTCAACGATCGATCGCTTTTCTGAATGAAACCCGCTTGGTTCCGAATGCAGGATCTTCCAAAGGCGGTGAGAAAGACAGTTTAATGTCCTATCTTCCTGAAAATTCTACTCTTGCGGTCGAGGATTCAGACCTGATTCGTGAAGAGATTCAACAACATTTTGAGAAAGCAACGGAAGTCTATCAAAGTATTGACCAGGAAACACATGCTGAACCTTCCGCTGAGTATTTGACCCTCGAGGAATGGGATGAAACGGTTCAAGCATTTGGTTTGATACTTCTCGGATCGTTCAATCAAAATATCCGGGCGGATCAGTCAATCAATTTAAACGCATCCCCTCACCCTTCTTTCAACGGAAGTTTTAAACTGCTTCGAGAATTTATTTCTGAACAAACTCAGAAACAGATTCACACCTATATTCTCACCGATCACGAAAACCAGAAAAACCGGTTTGAGGATATTTTGGGTGAACCGGGAGATGAGTTTCGCTACAGCGTTCTCATCCAAAATCTGCAAGAAGGATTTCTGCTGCCTGAAAACAAACTCGCTATTCTGACTGATCATCAGATCTTTAACCGATATCATCGGCCCAGAATCAAACGAAAACGGGTACGGGGCGGCATCTCTTTCAAAGAGCTGAAAGATCTGAATATCGGCGATTATGTAGTGCATGTTGATTACGGAATCGGAAAATTTGCCGGGTTTAAAAAAATAGAAGTCCGCGGAGCCGTACAAGAAGCTGCCGTTCTGCGATACAAAGAAGATTCGATTCTCTATGTAAATGTCTCCAGCCTTCACAAACTTCAAAAGTATTCCGGGAAGGAAGGCAAAGTCCCGCGAATCACGAAACTTGGCTCTGGTGAATGGGCACGAAAAAAAGCCAGCACGAAAAAGAAAGTCAAGGATATTGCCAAAGATCTGATTGAGCTCTACGCCAAGCGAAAAGCCCAGGACGCCTATGAATTTTCACCTGATAACGCCTGGCAGACAGAGATGGAAGCCCGATTTGAGTTCGAAGAAACGCCGGATCAGATGGCGGCTATCAACGCTGTGAAAGATGATATGGAATCCTCTCAGCCGATGGACCGATTAATCTGTGGCGATGTTGGTTTTGGAAAAACAGAAGTGGCCATCCGGGCTGCTTTCAAAGCGGTGATGGATCAGAAACAAGTTGCCGTGTTAGTTCCAACAACCATTTTAGCCGACCAACATTTCAAAACATTCTCTAAACGGATGGAAGAGTTTCCGGTTAAGGTGGATGTGATTTCACGTTTTCGAACAAAGGCCGAGCAGAAAGAGATCATTAAAGATCTGAAAGAAGGAAAAACAGATATTTTGATCGGTACTCATCGCATCGTATCGAAAGATGTGAAGTTTAAGAATCTTGGGTTGATGGTCATTGACGAGGAACAGCGTTTTGGAGTTTCCGTCAAAGAAAAACTGAAGGAATTCAGGGCAACGGTGGATGTTCTCACACTTACGGCCACTCCGATTCCCAGAACACTCCAGTTTTCCCTGATGGGCGCTCGTGATCTGAGTATCATCAATACCCCTCCCCCAAATCGTCAACCGGTCTATACGGAAATTCACAGTTTTGATGAATCGTTGATTCGAGACGCCATTATTCAGGAGATTTCGCGTGGTGGTCAGGTTTTCTTTATCCATAATCGCGTGAAAAATATTGAAGCAGTAGCCGATATGATTCGAGAACTCGTTCCGGATGTTCGGGTTCGATTTGCACACGGTCAGATGTCGGGATCGAAACTTGAAAAAATTATTCGCGATTTTTATCTCAACAAATTTGATGTACTCGTTTCCACCAACATTGTTGAAAACGGGATTGATATAGCCAACGCAAACACAATGATCATCAACAATGCAAATAATTTTGGGTTGTCGGAGCTTCATCAGTTGCGTGGACGAGTGGGTCGGTCCAATCGAAAAGCATACTGTTATTTGATTACGCCGCCGGTTAATAAACTCTCGCCGGAGGCAAGAAAGCGCCTCACTGCTTTGGAAGAATTTTCTGATCTGGGATCCGGTTTTAATATCGCCATGCGTGACCTGGATATTCGGGGAGCCGGAGATATTCTGGGTGCTGAGCAAAGCGGCTATATTTCTGATATCGGGTTTGAACTCTACACAAAAATCCTGGATGATGCCGTTCGCGAATTGAAAGAAACAGAATACAGCTCACTCTTCAAGAACCAAGAGAAGAAAGTTGACTATCCCGACACAAAGGTGGAATTCGACCTCTCCGCGTATCTCAAAAATTCTTATGTTCAAGACAGTGTGGAACGCCTGAACCTGTATCGCAAGCTGTCTGAAGTTGAAAATCTTGAGCAGATTGATGAATGGAAAGAGGAACTTGAAGACAGATTTGGCGACATGCCTGAAAGTGGCATCAACCTCATGAAAGCTGCAAAAATTAAGTTGCTTGCTTCACGGCTCTTTTTCAAAAAAGTAACTGTTCGGTCCGACAGAATGTGGCTGCTTTGCCCAAAAAATGAGAGTGATTTGGGTGATCATTTTTATGATGAAGGACATTTTCAGAGTACTATGAAAAAGATTCAAAACTTTGAGGATAATCCATATCAAGTCGTTCAAAAGAACGATGCTGTTACGTTTGTGATATCAAACATTTCAGATGTGGATGAAGCGATTGAATACCTGAAAACTCTCCGAAAATCTGAAGTTACGGAAACGGAACCGGCATGAGCCTAACTCTCGAAAAAGCTTCTGAACTCATCAAAAACGGAGAGACTGTAGCCATTCCTACCGAAACGGTTTACGGACTTGCAGCCAACGCTTTCAATGTAAATGCCGTTAAAAAAATATTCGAGCAAAAGGGACGCCCGGCTGATAATCCGCTGATTGTTCATATCAGTAGTCTGGATCAATTGAATCAGATAGTTTCTGAAGTTCCGGAAGATCTCAAAAAACTTGCTGATAAATTTTGGCCGGGACCATTGAGCATCGTTTTAAAAAAACATGAGGGTGTTCCCGATATCGTGACCGGAGGGCTGGATACTGTGGCAATTCGAATGCCGGACCATTCATTGACCCTCACTCTTATCGAAAAAACAGGACCGCTGACCGCTCCAAGTGCAAATAAATCAGGCCGGCCGAGTCCAACAAATCCAAAGCACATAGCTGAAGATTTTGGACCAGATTTGCCCATTTTGGATGGAGGCTCATCAAAGCTGGGATTGGAATCTACAGTGATTGACTTAAGTGGTGAATCGATAACCATTTTGCGCCCGGGATTTATCGACGTAAACATGATTGAAGACGCGTTGGGAAAGAAAGTGAAGATGATGGATGCATCAGATAAGAAATCGGGAAAGAAAAGTCCCGGAACTCGTTTCACACATTACAAACCGAAAGCATCGGTTAGATGGCTGGACCAAACCATACAAAATATCAGTGATCCGAAGTGTTATTTCATTTTCCATTCGAAGAAAATAAAATCGATCAATCAGAAAAATATTCATACCTACGAAGGCGATTACCCCTCATTTGCCAGAGACCTCTATGATCACTTTCGAACGGCCGATCATCTCTCCTGTCACACCATTTTTATCGAACCTTTTGAGGATTCTGAAGGCCATTCATTGATCCCAGCCCTGACAGATAGAATTGAGCGGGCAATCGGCTCCTGAACACTCCCAAAATATGTAGTTTTTCTTGATTTATCCCTTTCTCTCAAGAATCTATAAAGTGTTGTTTTTTATGATGATTACGACCTTCCTTTACAAAGAATAAATCTCAAGAAAACACAAAAACAGAGCGCATAGTTCATACAAAAAAAATTTAAAAAAATCCAAACGAATTTAGTTTGATTTCATGTTGTCCGTTCAAATGATTTGAAAAAATCAGACGTATGAACTCAAAGAAACAGAACTATGAAATCAATACTATTTCTCAGACCCACTACCCTACTATCAATAGTTATGCTATCCTTTGGATTTCTCATTTCATGTAGCGATGACAATGGAAATTCAACCGATACGGAGACCGACCCCGACTTGCTCGAAGTTATTCAAAACGATCCCGATTTTAGTACGCTTGCAGGAATCATTGATGATCTTGGATTAAGTGCCACACTTACAAATGAGCAATTAACTGTATTTGCACCAACCAATTCAGCATTAGAAGCGGTAAGTGACATCATCCCCACACTTTCGGATGAAGATTTGACCGAAATTGTACAATATCATCTGACCGCCGGTGCCATACTTTCTACAGACCTTGAAGCAACGCAAGATGTTGAAATGGTTCAGGGAGAAGTTACTTTAATTGAATCCAGCAGCTCAGGAGTGCTTATTAATGGGACTTCTCAGGTTGTAAAGGCAGATCTTGAAGCAACGAATGGCGTTGTTCATGGAATCGATCAAATACTTCTTCCCGATGAGTACCGCGTAGCAGTACAGGGCCCAAGTCTTATTGAAGTTGCTGAGCAGGCAGGAAATTTTACCACTCTGCTTTCTCTGGCCGAAACAGCAGGTCTCACAACTACTCTTAAGTACAAAGGTCCCTTCACAGTTTTTCCACCGACTGATGAAGCCTTTACTGCCCTTGGAGAACAAGTTGATTTAGGAGCCATTACTTCGGATTCGGAACTGGTTGCAGAAATTCTTCTTTATCATGCCTTATCCGGTGAAGTTTTATCAACAGACCTTGAAGCGGAACAGATGGTTCCATCACTAACGGAAGAGCCGTTATTTATCACTGCCAATGGAGAAGTTACTGTAAACGGAGCGGCCACCGTTACCAGTGCAGATATTACTGACGCCACCAATGGTGTATTGCATGTGGTAGACTCGGTTCTTTTGCCAAATAAATTACAGACAATTCCGGGCTTGGTAACCAAGAATTACAATTTATCTACTTTGTTAGATCTTGTAGCAGCGCGACCCGATGTACTTGAATTGCTTAACAATGAATCTGCATCTTTCACGGTGTTTGCTCCCAACAATCAAGCACTTGCTGATGCACTTGCAGAAAACCCGGGTTTAACTGAAGATCAGATATCAACCATTCTTGGATACCATTTGTTAGCCTCTGAGGTACTTTCCACCGATCTCGAAGAGGAACAAACAGTTGAAACCGTTGGCGGAGAAAATATCTTTGTTACCGTGGATGAAGGCACCGTAACCATCAACAATTCTGCTACTGTAACCATGGCGGATATGACAGGAAGCAACGGTACCGTTCATGTAATTGACGGAGTTTTACTTCCCAACGCATTTGTTCCGGTTACCGGAGTTGTATCAAAAAACTATAATCTCTCTACACTTCTAAGCCTTGTAGCTGAACGTGAAGATATACTGAATACCCTTTCAGATGAAGAGAGTGAATTTACAATTTTTGCTCCGACAAATGCCGCGTTTGAAGCAGCACTCGAAGCATATCCTGATTTAACAGATGAACAGATCACCGAGATCTTAACTTATCATGTGTTAACATCTGTTGTACTCTCATCAGAGCTTTCTGATGGCCAAACTGTAGAAACATTCCAGGGTGAAGAAATAACTGTTTCCGTTGGAGATGACAGCGTTCAAATTAATAATGCTACGGTCACAACTGTTGATCTGGAAGGTACGAATGGTGTAGTGCATATTATTGACAGCGTATTATTACCCCCAAGCTATACGGAGTAACACCAAGTAGCTTCTATTACCCCATACAGAAAAGGCAGTATAATGAATACTGCCTTTTTTATAGTTACTTGATCTTACCACGTCCAACGATATAAAACCGGGTTTTTCTGTACCCAATGATCTTTTTGAGGATACGCGATTCTCATATTTACGAGCGGCCATAAGAGCCTGTTGTAAATTCTTCCCGGTTTAATGTATTCGGAAATACCCTTTGCTTCTTCAACATCATTATCAGAATTCATCAAAAGCCTGCCGCCAAATCGCTGGTAAAAAGGTCCGCTGTCCAGGGTCTCATCCAATTGGATATAAATGTTATTCCCATTTGCCTCAGCTTGAATAACCCTTGCAGTCCTTAATCCAAAAAAGGTTAACTCAAAGTTGTCCATTACAATCTCATCACAAATCGAAACTCCTCCACTTTTATCGATCAACCATGCTTTTTTCTCCCAGCTCCCCTTTTTATTCATTAGGTAGTACACAAATGTTGAATCTTCCAGGTGATAACGCCCCCAATACCATTCTGTAAAACTGTCTTTCAGAGGCTCAAAACCAACATTGTGATCATGATATCCAAGACCATTAAACTCAATATTTTCATGATGATAACCGGCTATTTGAATTTCCCCTTGCACATATGCCGAATGCATGACGAGATTCCATTCATGATATTCTGATTGAGAATCCGCCCCGGGAAAAAGTGGTAGAGATTTTAGATCGGCGCTGAATGTAAGATCTGCGTTTATGGAATCTCCATTAGCCAGAGTTTGATCTAAGGTTAGATGGTAATTGAGTCTTGTTTGGCGGGCAGCCCCTTCGAACGTGTTATTTTCAATTCTTCCTTTTGGAAATTCTGCTGAAAACTCTGCCGACTCAGGATTTACCTCACAAAACGAATAATAGATTGGATCTTTGTCCTTATAAACTGAAATACTTATTGCAGGAAATTGATCTGCATTTGCGGAAGTTCCATTTTCCAATGCGTGAATATACCTTCGGGAAAACGGATTTCCTTCATAAAAAATGACCACAAACTTATAACCATCCACAGATTGTGCATCAAAATACCACCATTCGTAACTTCCGTCCCCCTTTTTTTCGGTTTTCGTATCCTTTGAGTAATTCGATATTATATTCATAGAATCAAAAGAATGGAAAATGCGCTGGTTTCGTTCTGTCCTCTTTGCAACATTGTAACTACTATCCCATGGCTTTACAAATAACAACCTGGCTGCTGTTTTTTTCTTTATTCTACCTTTTAGTTACCTCTCTGATTTTTATCCGAAACCGATTTGATCTGACTCCACTCTATTCATCTCCCGAATCTCAGAAAAAACCTAAAATATCAGTCTGTATTCCTGCAAGAAATGAAGAGGAGACGATTGGTGAATTACTGACTTCTCTCAAAGATCAAACCTGGCCAAATTATGATGTGCATGTATTGGATGATCAATCTACCGACCGAACTCACGAGATTGCTATTTCCTATCAAAAAAAGTACCCCAATAAATTTTTTATTCATACCGGAAAGGACAAACCTGATGATTGGCTGGGTAAACCGTGGGCATGTTATCAATTATCACAAAAAACCGATGGAGAAATTCTTGTTTTCCTGGATGCCGATACGGAGGCCACCCCGATAATTCTTGAGCATACCGTTTATTCTATGGATCACTACAATTTGGATATGCTTACTGTTTGGCCTCGCCAAAAACTGGTTACACTTTGGGAACAGACCATAATTCCGGTTGTATTTTATACGCTTCTAACTCTCCTCCCATCGATTTATGTCTATAGAATTCCTCGCTGGATGCCATCAAAACTGAGAAAAAAAATGGCCCCGAAATTTGCTGCTGCCTGTGGACAATGCCTTACATTCAGGCGTGATGTTTATGAGAAAATTGGTGGTCACGAGTCAGTTAAAGATCAAGTAGTGGAAGATGTGGAACTCGCGAAAGTGATCAAAGAAAATGGGTACACCTTGCGAATGTTCAATGGAATGGGATCTATCTCCTGCCGAATGTATGACAATGAAACTGAAATTTTTCAAGGTCTTCGAAAGAATTTTTTGTTGGGATTTAATAACAACATCCCGATTTTCATCGCAGCAGGCCTTCTTCATTTAATTGTCTTTGTACTTCCCGCTATCACGTTTATCACATCATTTTTTATATACGATCCTACTATCTTTTTCCTGTCAATTGCCTGCATCTCAATAATACTGATTGAAAGATTGATTCTGGCTCTATGGTATCAAATCAACCCATTGTTCGCATTTACCCACCCGTTAGCTGTGCTTTGGTTTCAAGTGTTGGCAATTGTGAAGATCAAGGATTATTATAGTGGAATGACGACTGTTTGGAAAGGGAGAAAGGTATAAAAATCAGTCAGACGCGCTGTTTATTTTTATTGATTAAGGTTGCATATTGAGGTAGATGAAGGAGTTGATCAAGAAATATCTAAAGTACCTGAAAATAGAACGCAATTCTTCTGATCACACGATTACGTCTTATCAAAACGATCTCACCCAGCTATTGGATTTTGCAACCCGCCATCTGGAGCAAGACGAAGATTCAGTAGATATTACCGATCTTG
Source organism: uncultured Rhodohalobacter sp. (assembly GCA_964422985.1). Lineage (GTDB taxonomy): Bacteria > Bacteroidota > Rhodothermia > Balneolales > Balneolaceae > Rhodohalobacter. The sequence continues at coordinate 9,219 of CAYRDO010000154.1, forward strand.
ACCGACTTATTATTCGACTTTGGCTGGGAGAATTAACTGAAGAAGGAATGGCCAGAAATACGATTGCAAGAAAGGTAGCTGCCGTTCGTTCATTCTTTAAATACTGTTATAAAAGAAGTTACATATCAAAAAACCCTGCTCATTTATTGATCATTCCAAAAAAAGAACAACGCCTGCCCAAAACCGTTCAAGCCGGAGAAATCAAAGAGATGATGGACCTGGCTGATGAAAATGATCCCGCCACGATCCAAGAGCGTGCTATTTTGGAACTCTTTTATTCCACCGGAATACGATTAAGTGAATTGACAAATCTAAATGTGAAGGATATCCAGATTCCCCAAAAACAACTGACCGTTTTTGGAAAGGGAAGCAAACAGCGAATTGTTCCTCTTGGTGAGAAAGCATTAAATGCCATTGAAAATCATCTGAAAAATCGAAGCGAACTTTTTACATCTGATACGACAAATAATGATAAAAATTCACTTTTTTTGTCGGTTGGAGGGAAACGAATTTATCCGCGGATGGTTCAACGAATTATCAAAAAATACCTGATGAAGGTCAGCGAAGTGACACAAAAAAGCCCGCATACTCTGCGCCATAGTTTTGCAACGCATATGTTGGATGCGGGAGCAGACATCCGTTTGATCAAAGAATTTCTTGGGCATGCAAATCTTGCATCCACTCAAATTTATACACATACAAGTGTAGAACGATTACAACGAATCTATAGTCAAGCCCATCCAAGGGCAGAAAATAAATCCTAAATGGAGGTAACTATGAAAACTACATTCACAGCAA
>CAYRDO010000155.1:0-10001 GCA_964422985.1 uncultured Rhodohalobacter sp.
GGTGAACCTGGAGTAGCTCTTCACCAATCGTTCGTTCTAACTCATCCGGCTTATCGTAGATATCAAACTCACTAAACAGAACTTTCCGTGCCAGGGAATATCCATTGGTGTGGAGACCTGAACTTTTGAATCCGAGCAACAGATCTCCATTTTTAATCTTATCTCCGGTAATCAAATGATCTCGATCTACAACTCCAACAATCGTTCCGGCCAGATCGAATTCACCTGAATCATAAATGTCCGGCATCTCAGCGGTTTCTCCACCGATTAACGCGACGCCGTTCTCTTTACACGCTTTGGCAAATCCGCTGACGACATCAAACCCAACGTTCTGTTCCAGTTTTCCGGTTGAAAAATAATCGAGAAAGAAGAGGGGAGTGGCTCCGCAAACGGCAATATCATTTACACAATGGTTTACCAGATCCTGACCAACTGTATCATACTTTTCAGATTTAAACGCTACAATCAGTTTGGTTCCAACGCCGTCCACACTGCTTACGAGAACGGGATTTTTCATGGATCCAAAATCAGCGGAAAAGAGACCTCCAAATCCACCAATATTGCTTACTACATTTGCGTTGTGAGTTTCCTTAACCACATCTTTTATGGAATTTACCAGATCTTCGCCGGCTTGAATATCAACTCCTGAGTCTTTGTATGTAATTTTTTTATCTGACACGAAATTATTTGATTCGTTTGGTTTTCCATTGAATTCTTCTCGACTTCACTTCGTTGCGCTCAAACTGACTTCAAATTAAGCGCAACGAAGCGAAGACGAAATATCGTTAAAATCTCTTCCAATTAGTACTGAAGCTATAGGATAATTTGGATGGATTTCATTCATGAGAATTTTTAATAAGTAACTTCTAATTACAGCGAATCAGAAATAATAGAGAATCACAAACAGGCAAATAAGAAATCCGATCAAATAAATACCTGTTCTGGTAAATGATGATTTTTTATTGGCTGAAAACATTTCCTTTTTTTGGTCTATTTAGATCAATAATGAGAAGTTTTTAGCAGGTTATCCACATGTATATACTAAAAGAATTAGATTTGAAATTTTGTTGTATTGTAGTAGGGGATGTGGAGAAGTGCATAACTTTTTTATTCTGTTTTATATAAAGAATCTTAATGAGATGTTAATAATTTTGTGGATAATTGTTTCAATAAAAACAAATACTTACAAAATCGAAATTTAAGTAATCAACATTTTATATTTTTTACACCTATTCACACACATCGTCTTTTCAACACGAAAAGTTATTCTTTTACCCTGTGGATAACTGTTTTTAATTGTGGATTGATGTGGATAGATTTGGTCAGAATTAACAAGTTTTTGTTTTGAACAAGAAATACAAAGTTTTCCACACAGTTACCCACATATGAAAGTTGTACTTCAAAGAGTAAAAAACGCAAGCGTAACTATTGATGAAGAAGTAACCGGCAGCATAAAAAATGGTCTTTTACTACTGGTTGGCATCCACGAATCAGACACTAAAAAAGAGATAGATTGGTGCTGTAGAAAGATTCCAACACTACGAATTTTTGAGGATGATGAGGGGAAAATGAATCGATCGGTTACAGATGTTCATGGTGGAATTTTGGTGGTTTCGCAGTTCACACTTTACGGAAATGCCAACAAGGGGACGAGACCCAGTTTTATCGAAGCAGCCAAACCAGATAAAGCAGAACCGCTATATGATTATATGATAGATGTGCTGAAACGTGATAGCGGATTGCAAATAGAATCCGGCGAATTTGGAGCGATGATGGACGTGGAGTTTACAAACAGCGGTCCTGTTACGTTAATTCTGGAGAAGTAATGGCTGTTTGTTTTATTTTTGTTGATGGGATCGGGGTCGGGCCAAAAACTGATCATAATCCGCTGGCTTCCTCTGATCTGAAATCATTCTCCTATTTTACAGGCAAAGAGGGTATTCATGATGGCTGTGAGGAGAGAGATGAAGAATCAATTCTGTTCAAGAAATTAGATGCCAATCTCAGGGTGGAAGGTTTACCACAAAGTGGTACAGGCCAGACTGCATTATTTACGGGTGAGAATTCTTCGAAAGTTGTAGGCAGACATTTCGGTCCTTTTCCCCATTCTGAAATTAAACCACTTCTCAAAAAGAAAAGCTTGTTTCATAAAGCGATTGAGATGGGCAAAAAGCCTCATTTTTTGAATGCTTATCCGGACCTGTTTTTTGAGAAATCAGCCAAAAGAGACCGTTGGAGCTGTACTACACTGATGGCAAGATCGGCCGGAGTAGAACTGAATCGATTGGAAGATGTGATTGAGGGAAGGGCTGTAACAGCGGAGATTATTCAGTCAGCCTGGAGAAGCAGATTGAACTTAGACGTACCGGAGATTAAACCGGAAGAAGCCTCAGGAAGAATGCTGCGAGCGTTAGACCAGTATGATCTTGTGTTGTTTGAATACTATCTGACAGACAAAGTCGGCCACGAACAAGACCCTGAGATCGCAAATAGAGTCTTAACGATTTTAGACCGATTCATTACTGAAATCCTGGAGAATCTGGATGAAAATGACACATTTGTTCTTTCAAGCGATCATGGAAACCTGGAAGATCTCTCGATAAAAACCCATACCCGAAATCCCGTTCCGCTGTTTGTAAAGGGAAACACGGATCCGTTTAGAGAAGCGAAGAGTATTTTAGATGTAACCCCGGGGATCTTGGAGATTTTGAAAAATTCCCCCTTTGAAGGGGGAGCAGGGAGATAACCCTTATATTATTAAGGTTCTCAGTAATATATTAATTGCGAAAGGAAAGTCTCCCTTTGAGGGGAGACAGAGTTTTTTAATCGTTCTTGAAAAACTCAGAGGGGTGTGCTCAAGACCTGAATGGTATAAACATCCCCCGAGTTCATTCGCTAAACGCTCATTTCACGTTCCCCCTTCCAAGGGGGAGTTTTAAGAAACAGCTTTTTTAATTCTCTCGAAAATCTCGTCAACATCGCCCACACCGTTGACCTCTTCTACCACACTTTGCTTTCTGTAGTAGTTCAGTACTGGCTCGGTTTCGTTTCGGTAGACTTCCAGGCGAGTTTTAATTTTTTCTGGTGTATCATCCGTCCGGCCTTCGCCACGGCTTAGAATTCGGTTAATCAGCTCTTCTTCAGGTACATCGAGTGTTACGAAAGCATCTACCTTTTTGCCATTCTCTTCCAGGTATTGATCCAGCGCTTCAGCTTGACCAACCGTTCGCGGAAAGCCGTCGAAAATCACACCATCATCGTATTTTTCTTTGTCGAGCTCGTCGGCAACTAGTTCAACAACGGTTTCATCAGGAACGAGTGCTCCGGAATCGAGAATGGATTTTACTTTCTTTCCTAACGGCGTTTCATTTTTGATGTTTGCCCGAAAGATATTCCCGGTAGAAAGGTGGGGAAGATCAAAATGGTTAACCAGTTTTTCTGCTTGTGTACCTTTACCTGCCCCGGGAGGCCCAAATAAAATGAGGTTCATGAAACGTTATTTGTCAGTTTATATCCTACATCCACTGATTAAAAAGTAAAAGGAATCAGGTGGATTAATTTTCGTCTTGGTTAATCGAATCTTTCTCCTTAATTCGAGCTGCTTTTCCTTTCAGATCTCGCAGATAAAAGAGTTTAGATCGTCTGACTTTACCACGTTTCTTCACTTCAATTTTTGCGATGAACGGTGAGTAGAGTGGAAAAACACGCTCAACACCAATGTTGGAAGAGATTTTACGAACGATAAATGTTTTGTTGGCTCCTTCGCCTCGTTCATTAATTACAATACCTTCGTACTGCTGAATACGTTCTTTCTCTCCCTCACGAACGCGGTAATGCACATTCACGGTATCGCCTGCTGTAAATTCCGGCAGGTCGTCTCGCATTACGGTCTGTTCAACTAATTTCATTTTATCCATTTTTATTTCCTCGTTAGTGGGCTTTTAATGTTTCTTATTAAATTTTTTGTATAAATCGGGTCGTTTTTCTTTGGTGCGTTTCTTTGATGTTTCTAAACGCCATTCTTCAATTTTTTTATGATTGCCGGATAACAGCACATCCGGAACTGATTTTCCTCTGAATTCAGCCGGTCGCGTGTAAACAGGAGCTTCCAACAGATCTTCCTGGAATGAATCATTCAGGGCGCTTTCCGCATCACCCAAAACTCCTGGTAATAATCGAACAATCGCATCTGTCATAACAAGCGCCGGAAGCTCACCGCCGGAAAGTACATAATCACCAATGGAGTACTCTTTGGTGATCAGTTCATCCCGAACGCGCTGATCCACACCTTTATAATGGCCGCATAGAAAAATCAGGTTCTGTTTGATGGATAACTCGTTGGCATCTTGTTGCTCGAACGTATCACCATCGGGCGCGGTAAAGATGATCTCATCATATTCGCGCTCACCTGCCAGCTTTTCGATACAATCGAAAATGGGCTGAGCGGTCATTACCATTCCGGCACCACCGCCATACGGGTAATCATCAATCTTGCCGTGCTTGTCGGTTGTGTAATCCCGGAGATCATGAACGTGAATCTCAACAAGCTTTTTATCCTGCGCCCGTCCAACAATGCTTGTTTCCAGCGGACTTGTAAGCAGATCGGGAACACCGGAAAGAATATCAATTCTCAGCATGGGTTAAGATTCCGTTAACTGATCGAGATTGATGCAAAAGATGATACCGTTTTCGTGATCGGTTTCATCCACATACTCATCAACCATCGGGATTAAAATTGTGCCGGCACCATGTTTAACTTCAAGGATTGGGTGAGCCGGATTCATCATAACATCCAGAACTTCACCAAACTCTTCGCCATCATATTCAATGGTATAACCGATAAATGATTCATCATCATCGGGAGTATCAATAACCTCATCAAACACGTCTGCTTTGATAAAAACAGCTTTATTCTGAGCCGTTTCAGCATCCGTGCGGTCGGCAATCATATCAAATTTTACAAAGAACGTTTGCTGATTTCGTTTGGTCTCAACATGTACGGATTCAATCCGCGAAGGGACCAGATCGGTGCGTTCGTTTTTCATATAAAACAGATCCGCCCGATCAAACAGATCATCACCAAAATTATGATTCGGCATAAAGCGGACAACGCCTTCCAGTCCGCGAGGCCTACCGATACGGCCTATCTCAACAAACCGGTTTCGTATGGATTGTACCATTACCGGTTTCCTATAAATCTATTAAGATTCAGACTGCTTGCTTTCCCAGGCGCGCTGCACAGTTACACGATCTTCATCTTCAGGTACAAATCCTTCCAATTCTTCGAGAGGTGTATTTTTGATGTGATCGATCGCCTCGTTCGCATTCATATCTGTAGAAACAGTTCCGGCTTCAGCCTTTTCTTCCTCTTCCTCATCATCTGATTCGTCAGATTCAGCTTTAGCTTCTTCTTCGTCCTCGTCTTCTTCATCAGATACGGCTTCCTGTTTCTCTTCTTCGTCTTCCTCGTCAGCTTCTGCTGTTTCTTCTTCAACCTGCTCTTCTGCAACATCAGCTTTCGCTTCTTCAGTGTCAGGCTCTTCGGTGGCTTCAGCTACTTTTTCTTCAACTTCTTCAGCAGCTTCTTTCGCACTGGCACCTTCAGGCTGGACATCATCTTCAACAGTGGTTTCTTCTTCTGCAACTGCTTTATTTTCTTCCGCTTCGGCAACAGGTGCTTCAGCATCTACATCTTCATTGGTATCTACAGCGGCAGCTTCTTCAACTTTCGCTGTTTCCGAGATGTCTTCATCAGTATTCTTCTTGTCTTCTTCTAAAGCAGCTTCAATTTCACCAGCGGGTGTTTGAGGTTCTTCCTCTTCTTCAGCCTTGGCTTCTTCCAGTTTTTTCTCACGTTCTAGTTCTGCAGCCGCTTTGGCAGCTTTCTCTTCAAGCTGTTTCTTGTATTCTTTTTCTTCTGCTTTGAGAAGTTCTTTCTGCTGAGCTTTTCGACTTGTATCATCTTCGTTTCTAGCTTCACGGGCTTCTTTCCATTCCGTGAGTGCTTCTTCAATCTCTTCGTCAGATTTGCCCCATCGAATCAAGTGCATCTTGTACATAATACCTTCATCCTTCAGGATGTTTCGAACGGTATTACTTGGCTGAGCACCAATTTTAAGCCAGTGAATTACTCGCTCTTCGTCGTAGGTGAGCTCCTTGTTTTCGCTTGCATTGTCATATCGGCCGAGACGTTCAATAATCCGCCCGTCTCTTGGAGAGCGGCTGTCTGCTACCACAATGTGGTAAAAAGGCCGTTTTTTTCTTCCTCGTCGTTGTAAACGTAACTTAATCAATGATGTACTCCTGTATTGTTATGTTGGTAAAATTTGTTTTTATTAGAGTCATTCTGATTTATTTCAGAATCTCCACTTGTGATAAATGCTCAGGAGATTCCGAATCAAGTTCGGAATGACGATTTCAATAAGTTATTTATTGCCGAATGGCAGATTTTTGAGTCCCTGCATCGCCTGACCCATTTTGCCCATCTTACTCATAGACTTCATCATCTTTTTCATCTGGTCAAACTGCTTGATCAGTTGATTGATCTCGCGAACGCTTGTACCGGATCCTTTTGCAATTCGGCGGCGTCGTGTTCCATTCAGTATCTCCGGATTATGTCGCTCTTCCGGGGTCATGGAATTAATGATCGCCTCGATGGGCTTGAATGTATCTTCACTTAAATCTGCATCTTCAACGGCTTTGCCGGCTCCGGGAATCATTCCTACTAAATCGGAAATGTCTCCCATCTTTTTGATTTTCTGGATTTGATCGTAAAAATCAACGAGATCAAATTTGTCAGAAGTTATTTTTTCCTGCAGTTTCTTGGCTTGCTTTTCATCGTACTCTTTCTGGGCTTTTTCCACGAGGGAAACAACATCGCCCATACCAAGAATTCGCTGTGCAAGCCGGTCGGGGTAAAACGGTGAAAGCGCATCAAGCTTCTCACCGGTACTCATAAATTTGATCGGTTTTTCAACAACCTTTCGGATCGACAGTGCAGCACCGCCACGGGTGTCACCATCCATCTTGGTTAAAACCACACCATCAAAATCGATGGTTTCATTAAATGCTTTTGCTGTGTTAACCGCATCCTGACCGGTCATGGCATCTACGATGAACAGAATTTCATCCGGCTGAACCGATTCTTTAATCTCGGCAACCTCATCCATCATCTTCTCATCCACGTGCAGTCGGCCGGCGGTGTCAATGATCACGGTATCAAGCGCAAGGCTTTTCGCCATCGATACGGCTTCTTTCGCTACTCGAACGGCATCTTTCTGTTCAATGGAATACACCGGCACATCAATATCACCGGCAAGTGTTTTAAGCTGATCAATTGCAGCAGGTCGATACACATCGGCTGCGGCTAAGATTGGATTTCGGTTATTCTCTTGTTTGAGGTAGCGAGCTAATTTCGCTGAAAAGGTTGTCTTCCCGGATCCCTGCAATCCCGCAATTAGAATAACAGTCGGCGGATTTTGTGCCACGGCGATATCCGAGCGTTCTTCGCCCAGAATTTTCACCATCTCATCATATACAATCTTTGTGAACTGCTGCCCGGGGTTCACGCTATTTAAAACGTCGGATCCCATCACGCGTTCTTTCACGTCGTTGGTAAATTCACGGGCAACTTCAAGGTTTACGTCTGCATCGAGGAGAGCTCGTCGTATTTCCCGAACGGTCTCGGCGATGTTGACATCAGTGATACGCGCCTGACCTTTCAGGGACTGTACAGCTGATTCTATTTTAGAAGACAAATCTTCAAACATTACACAGGTACATTTAAATAATAGTATTTCAAAAAATGCAGAGTCTTCAAAAATACGTACATCCGGAGGTATTATCAACACCAATGTGGATAATTTTTTATGAGACTAATCTCATCATAAAAGCTGCTTACTAAAGCGCTGTATGGTGTCATTAAATAACTTCGCTGTTTGTTTAAAGATTGTCTGTGACGTACATTTTTATAGGATGTAAATTAATCAGTAACTACATAAAGTTATTCTAAAGCGTGACTGTTAATGAAGGGTATGGTTAAGAAATCGTTTTTATTTCTATTCTGTTTTTTCTTTCTCGGAAATGTCTGCGGGTTGCAAGCTCAAGACCAATCGGTTTTCTATAAAGTGGTAACGGTTCAGAATCAAACATTTGTTGGGGAGCTAATTTCTGAAGATGATGATAGTATAACCTTAAGAACAGAATCGTTAAGTCGACTGACAATTGAGCGGGCAAATATTAAAAGCCTAGAAAAAATAGACCCGGACCGAATCAAGGATGGTGTATACTGGTATGAAAACCCACAATCAACAAGATACTTTTTTTCGCCCAACGCGATTGGCTTGCGTAAAGGCAGGGGCTACTACCAAAATACATGGGTACTATTTAATAATGTGAATTACGGAGTTTCTAACAATTTTTCTATTGGTGGTGGATTAATCCCGATGTTTCTTTTCGGGACCTCTTCAACACCTGTATGGGTGTTACCCAAAGTGTCGGTTCCTGTTGTTTCCGAAAAGTTTTATGTAGGCGGTGGGGCAATGATTGGAGGAGTTCTGGGAGAGGATACAGAGGCTGTTGGAATTTTGTACGGTGTTGGAACTGTTGGAAACCGCGATAAGAATCTGAGTGTATCGCTGGGATACGGGTATGCAGGTAGCGACGTCTCAAATACACCGGTGGTCAATATCAGCGGGTTGATACGAACCGGGAGAAAATTCTATCTGTTGACTGAGAATTATTTTGTTCCGGGTGTGGATGAGAGTGGTGTAATATCTGCTGGTTTTCGATGGGCGCCTGAATCCTTCGCCCTGGATTTTGGCTTGTTTCGGCCAATTATTGATGCAGGAGGTCTTATCGGGATTCCATGGCTTGGTGTGACGATTCCTTTTGGAAATAGATAGCCGGCCTCTTTAATTACTTCATACTATAACCTTAATTAATCAGCGCTTAGCTTCTAATCATAGCTATTTATAAGGTTAAGTCTGATGAGTTTTCATCAAAAGAGAATCGGTTTGAAGGTGAGACTTCAGAAAGAAAAATCACAGTGATCTTTTTCACTTCTAAACAAGAAAAGTTAAGGAATTTTAATTTTTTTTTCACTGAATCCAATCTGCTCCTCTGTTCACTTCGTACTCACTAATGAAGACAGTTGAAAATCAAACAGCTAATTAATGAAATAACAGAGGATATAAATATGTCTGATGAACAAAACAACCTTTTGGATAAGACGACAAGCAAGGGATTATCAAGAAAGAAATTCCTGAAATATGCAGGTACATCTGCAGCTACAGTCTTTGCATTCGGCTTCACCGCTTGCAGTGACGACAACCCCATGGATATGGATGATGATGAGAACGAGAACCAGATGGTAAATCTCGGCTCGGGAGACCTTGGCGTATTGAATTACGCATATGCGCTTGAGCAACTTGAAGCAGCATTCTACATCGCAGTACTTGATTCTGCATACAGCGGAATGAGTTCTGAAGAGGGACAAATTATTGAAGACCTGCGTAATCATGAAGTTGCCCACAGAGACTGGTTCCAGGCAGCCATTTCCAGCGTTGCACCTGACGGAATTATTCCTGGTTTAACACCTGATTTTAGTTCAGTTGACTTTTCCGATCGTTCAAGTGTACTCGGTACAGCACAAGCATTTGAAGATCTTGGAGTTTCTGCCTACAACGGCGCGGGACAACTTATTGAGAATACCGATTACCTAGTGGAAGCGGGTAAAATTGTATCCGTAGAGGCACGGCACGCAGCTGCTATTCGATCACTTATCGGAAGCAGTAATACGTCATTCGCAGGAGATGATATTATCGACGGAAACGGACTTGAGATGACAAGAACCCCAAATGATGTTCTTGGAATTGCTCAAAGCTTTATTACCGAGCAGATTGACGGAAGTAACCTGCCACAACCTCAATAAAATTTTTAAGACCTAAGGAGACTAGATTATGAGTTTGATTAAATTTTTAGATCAATTTAACGACGAAGAA
>CAYRDO010000156.1:0-9949 GCA_964422985.1 uncultured Rhodohalobacter sp.
GATTGTTGCTGAATTCAATGTTTCGGGATTGAGTCCCATAAGCCCGGAGTAATCCCCGCTTAAAATTCGGACTCCCTCGCCGAGCATCACGAGAAAACCGGTAAAAATAAAAGCCGGTAGTGCTCCAATTGCCGCACCAAATGCTCCGCCTGCAAATGCCGCGATGAGCATTCCGAGCATCCACAAATCAGAAAATTCTGCCATGATAGTCCCCTTCTTTTGATTATGGTAGATAAACTTAAATTAAAAAAGCAGAAAAAAAGATGAATAGCAATAGAGGGGAATTTGGTTAATCGTCAGTTGTCTGTTGATTATGAGTACTAAGCTTCGTCATTAAGTCATCCAGTTCGGTTTGATGAATAAGGTGTGATTCTTTTTCAGTTTTTAGCTCCCTCATGATTCGGTAGCGGTGCAAATTTCTCTGAAAGTAGGTTTCAAGGATTTCGAAGTTGCCTTCGATAAAATTTCGTGTAAATGTTGAATCCTCAACCTCTTTAATTTTTCCCTTTAGATGATGAATCAAATCAGGCGAGTTTCCCAGGAACCAGTTGTCCAGCATTTCTTTCAAATCTTCTTTTTTTGATTCTTTTTGTTGGTGAACTGGAAACTGAAATCTCATTGGCGTTAAATTTCGGCTCAATTGAATCGGCAGAAAGTGCGGAGAGATCGACCCAAATTCAGCCATCCATAACAGTTGAAGAAGGGCTCCGAGGGATGTCCGAACAGTTCGGTGGCCTTTATAACAACCGTATGTTTTTGAGTCGAAATCGCTATGAAATGCTGACGTCAAATTTTCATAAATAGGCTTCTGTTTTTCGGGGAAAAGCTGACCGGAAGGATTCATCGAGAGCCCGAATACGAAGGAGGAATCCGATTGCTGAACCGTAATAAAATAGTAGGTCTCCGTATGTTTATTAGCGTGATTAAACTCCGGTCGATGTTCCCGAATCCATTGATTTTCCTTCAGTATAGCAAGCTGTTCCGACTCAAGAATATCAAATTCAAACCGATCAATTTTACTGATGAGCCTTGATTCCTTTGTAGATGTTCTGCCGGCTGTGGCTCGTTTATAGGTGAATAGGCGGCGCCTCAGATTTTTTGCTTTTCCTACGTAAAGCAATGTGCCTTTTTCATCATAAAAACGATAAATCCCGGGTGATTGCGGTATTTCATTAAAAGCTTCTGCACCAAGGCGTTTTTCCAGGAATGGAGTCGTTTCAAAGAGTTCTGACGTTTTCACATCATAAAGATTAATTGAGCGTTTTAGGGGAGGGTAACCAAGGAGCCTGACACCACACTGTCATGGCGGACCCAAGAACAACACTTGCTTTAAACCGCAAAGAGCGCAAAGGGGCGCTAAGTTTTCTTTGGACATCTTCGCGTCCTTTGCGGTTTTATATTTTATAATTTATTAACAACTCTCCTGATTCCGTTCTTAATCAGCGAGACATTGAAATTTATTAGAAATCCGAGTCTATTTTCTGACAATTTAAGGTAAGTCAGGATCTGAGCCATATGAACCTTATTTAAGTCTTCCACAGATTTTATCTCTATAATTACCTTTCGTTCAAGCCAAAGATCAATCCTATAACCGCATTCCAATTCAACCTCGTCATATATTACCGGAAGACCTACTTCGGATTCTACAAAAATATCATTCCTCTTCAATTCATAATGCAGGCAAGCCTGATAGGTCGATTCTAATAATCCAGGACCCAAATTTCTATGAACCTTCAATGCAGAATCCACAACAAACTTTGAAATATCATTTTCCGTCATACAGTTATTTCTTAAATATTTACTTCTTAACTGTATGAACCCAAAATCAGAAAATCCTTACATAACTTTATTTAACTACTAAATGCTCAAAGGGCACTAATTTTTTCTTTGCGAATCTTCGCGCCCTTTGCGGTTCCCAAAAAATCACTCATTGAGGTGCGCCACAATCCTCAACGGTCCACCGCTCCCATCTTTGATTTTCATCGGGAGTGCGATTACATACGCACCGGTTGCCGGCAATTGATCCAAGTTCGCTACATTCTCGAAACCGGCGATGTCGTGCTCAAACAATATTTGATGCGTTTCATACAACTCCGACTGACCATAATCCAAACTCGCCGTATCCAATCCAACGGCTTTCACAGATCGATTATCCACAAGCCATTGCGCTGCATCGGGATGGATTCCGGGGAAACTCAATTCAGCCAGCGCTTCCTGTCCCCTGTTCGCCGTCCCAAGATAAGCCTCCGCATCCGGCCACTCCGCACCGAATCCTGTATGAAAGAGAACAATTGAATCATCAGGAATTTGTCCATGTTCTTGTTCCCAACCCGTAATATCCGACGGCTGAATCTGGTAATCCCGGTTTTCAGAAACGGCTTCACTCACATCAATCACAACTGCGTGGCCGGTGAGCTGTTCGATCTCCAATTCATCGACCGTTTTTCCGCCCTCATAAAAGTGAATCGGGGCATCAAGATGAGTCCCGCCGTGTTCTGCGGTAGAGAAAGCAAACGCCTCATAATAATATCCTCCCTCGGCTTCACCTACAAAAACGGTATCCATTTCAAACGTAGATGAGGTTGGCCAGTATATCGTTTCCTCAGAATATTCATGAGTCAGATCGATCCAGGTTCCGTCTTCCCATTCTACCTGTTCCACTCGCGTGCAGGATGCAAGAATCAGAATGCAAAAAACCAACATAGTTTGTAGTGATTTCATAACAGAAACTTTAGAGTTAAGGCCAAGCGTTCTACCCAGAATAATTAATTATAGAATGCCATTTGCTAATGTAAAACCCGTTTTCAATCGAAACAACTATCAACGCCCTTTAAAAATCAACCTATTATCGACAACTTCATGGCTGAAATAACAAACCATTCTTTTTGATTGGCTTTATCGGCTGATTTTCGATACTCTCTTTGATAGAACTTTTAACCATAACAGATCACATATGACTTACCCAAAACTTTTTGCACTTATCGGAACCATACTGACCGCTGCAATTCTTTTCATCAATAGCTCTGCTGTTGCTGACTCTGAAACAGAAAATGTTGTTGCAGATCATCATAAAGTATATGAATTGAGAACGTACACTACCCATGATGGTAAACTTGACGATCTGCATACACGATTTGCAGATCACACAATGACCCTTTTTGAAAAGCACGGCATGGAAAATATCGGCTATTGGACTCCGATGGATCAAGAAAATACACTCATCTACATCATTGCACATGAGAGCCGCGATGCTGCAGAAGCAAGCTGGGAAGCGTTTAGAAATGATCCCGAGTGGCAGGAAGTCTATCAAGCATCTCGTGAAGACGGACCGATTGTGGAGAATGTTGAATCTGTGTTTATGACAAGTACGGAATTCTCTCCGATGTAATGAAATTATTTTAACCGCTAAGATCGCAAAGATTCGCTAAGAAGATTAGAAAACTTTGCGATACTACGCGTCCTTTGCGGTTAATCGTTTCTAACACGATCCGTAAGGCCTTTCAAAAAGTACCGCAGTACTTGATCCTGGGCTTTCATGTAATTAGAGTGACTCTCTTTCTGAAAAAGGGCGTTCACTTCTGATTTTGAAATCCTGAAACCGGTCGATTTTAGAATGGAGAGGATATCATCGTCGCGAAGTTTAAAAGCTACCCGCAGTTTCTTCATCACCATATTATTGGTGACCGGAGTCCGGATGGGACGCGGCGGATGTTTATCACTCTTGCCCCGCTTATAATAGATCAATCCATCCAGGAAATAAGCGGTGAGTTCGTGAGTGGCATCCACTTTTCTGTCCTCGGGAATGGTATCGTCAAAGATATATTCGATCTCCTTCCGTTTTGGTTTATAATCGGTGAGTTTCAGGATGTTGGCAATTTCGCCCTCGCCAACGTCCAGCATGTAGCGGATACTTTTAATGATATCGTCGTTTCTCATGTAGAGATGTTAAACTATTAAGTTTGATGAAAATTTAGTGGGATGAAAGGTACGGATAAGGCTGTAGAATTTTGAATGAGGATTTTTATTCCACCAAATCATAAAAGATGGAACCTCAGAGCCACGGAGACACAGAGAATTTTTAATAATTCGGACAAATTTATCATACAACAAAATCCATTTGATTGTGATGGATTCTTAGTGTCGCTCTAAATGGTCCTTTTCTTTCGTGGTTTTGTGTTTTAGTGGCCCAACCGGACCTCAAACTCAATTTCTTTTTTTCCCACCAAAGCACAAAACAAAAAAAAGAATAACCGCAAAGAACGCTGAGAAACGCATAGAATAAATAAAACTTTGCGTGCCTTTGCGAACGTAGCGGCTTCAAAAGTTTTACGGGAAATGTCTTTACAACTGCTGTGAAGTTCTCAGTGTCGCCCTGTTCTTTCGGGTTCTGTGTTTTAGTGGCCCAACTGTATCCCAAATCTCAAAAACGATTCCTTTTTTACCACAAAGACCCAAAGAATACACAAAGGTCACAACGAACTCTTCATGTCGACGTTGTTTTTTGTCTTTTCTTTTGTGGCTATTCCATTACTCAGTCAGTTCCGATATCGGCGTTAGTTCCACTTTTCGGAATTCTACTTCGGCGCCCTCTGCCTGGAGTGCGATATGCCCGCTTTGGGCGGTGGCATCATATCCAAAGTTTACCAAATCACCATTGACCCACACTTTCAATGAATCTCCAAGTGTCTCAATCGTCATTTGGTTCCACTCTCCCAGCGCATGTTCAGAATCATCAGTCAGGTTTAAAATGCGTCGATTTTCTCCCTCACGGATGCCCCACTCCTCTTCCGGTCCGCGGCGTTCCACCATATTTGGTACGGTGATATCCTCAACAATCACCCAGAAATCTCCGGCATCACCATGCTGCATCTGCACCTCGATAGACTGCGGAAACATCTCGTATAAAGCTCTCGGCTCCGAGGCATGAACCAGCACCCCGCAATTGCCCGGGTCTCCGGGAAACCGGTATTCTACTTCCAGCCGGTAATCCGAATACTCCTCATTCGTAATCAGATGACCGCGCGGATCGCCAAGAGAAACCAGCAGTCCATCGCGAACAATAAACGCTTCCGTCGTATCGGGATTTTCGTCCATCGCCGGAACGTCCATATGCCAGCCCGCGAGATCTTCACCATTAAATAGTTGCAAAGCTTTTGTTTCGGGTTCAGATTGAGCCTGTGATTCAGATTCAGCTTGACAGGCAAGCAGTGTTAAAGAAAGAAGAGAGAAAACAACTAAAGATTTCGTCATGGATTATTCATTTAGGGAATGTTCATCACTAAAATAGAATTTTCCCGCAGAAGAACGAATATTGAAATCAAGAAGAGACGTTAAAAGTTGTTGCTTCAGATGGGCCTTTGTTTCAAGCAACTCCTGATAATATAACGGGATACCTACCACTTCACCAAATCAATTTTATGATGTGTAAGTAATGTAAGATAATAGTAGTTTTTTAAGTTGATAATAATTTCTAAACGTTATTTATAATTTCCCAATACTCCTAAAATTCATAAGAACTGATGCAGTCTATTTAAAAAAGTCTTCGCCCAGTACTAAATACGGCTGATGCAGAAACTCGAATTTTAATATGAGGAAGTGGTGATGGTAAGAAACTAAAATTTATTGGAACGAGGAGAATTGAAGTCCGAGCTTTTAAACACAGAAATCTGAAGTTCTTCTATTGCTGGATTGGTAAATCTCTCGTCCGGATCCTGGATGATTCTATGATCACAATACTTCCCTCTTCAATGATTTTTTTTAACTGATCCGTCAGATTTATTTGCAACAGTTCGATCTGTTTATGTGGGTCTCTCTCAGATCCTTTTCTAAAGAGAATAACCGAAGGCTTTTGTTTATTCCATTTTGAAAGCAGCCAGCCAAAATCAGTATCTGCCGAAATAATTGTTCGTTTTTCATTGAAAGCTTTTTCAAAAATCTTTTCATCTTCTGCATCCTGTAATCCAACCTCTCTAACATGGACAGAGTCAAATCCCAAATTTTTCAACCCGTCCGAAACGATGACGGACAGGGCATTGTCAACAAGAAACTTCATGTAGCTTTTTGGAGTGGCAGCTGCCTTTCCCGAACCGATTCTGCAGCAAAATTCAATGCCTCCTTAATATCTTCTTTTTCCAGGTCCGGATAGTATTCAAGTATTTTCTGCTCAGTCATGCCTTGGGCTATCATCGTAATAATAGTTGCAACGGGTATTCTCAAGTCTCGGATGCATGGTTCCCCTCCCATCCGATTGGGATTCATTGTAATTCTTTCGTACATGGTTTTATCATTTTCTTTTTTTGGCTTAACGCTTACCCATTTGTATAAATTTCAAATTACATCCGATTGGGGAGAAAAGAAAACTGGAGAAAGTTTTGCGGCAAAAGAATAGATATAGATAACCTGTCAGGTAAGACAATTGCTTCAGAAGGGCTTTGTTTCAAGCAACTCCTGATAATATAACGGGATGCACACCACTTCACCAAATCAATTTTATAATATATAAGTAATATTAGTTAATAATAATTCATATACACTCTTTATATAACTGAAGTGGAATCTGAGTATCAGTAAAAAAGAGAGTTTTTACTATATAAAATTTAGATGTTCATCCAGTTAATCTCCTCCAATTCATGCTCTAATCGTACTTATGAACTTAAGAATGCAATATTTCACAGATTTTTAGTAGCTTACTATTGTGACTAAAATGACATTAAACATACCGACCGATTTCGACCTTGATGAGTCAGAAACAAAAAAATTTTTGGCTGCCAAGTTATATGAAGCAGGAAAACTTTCTTTAGGCCAAGGTGCTGAGATGGCAGGATTAACAAAAACAGAATTTTCTGAGATACTTTCTGATTATGGTGTCTCACTGATAAACTATTCCTCCTCTGAAATCATCAGAGATGCCGACCAATTCTAATTCAATTGTTCTTGACACAAGCTGCCTGATTCTTCTAACTAAAATAGATGAAATCAGACTCATTAAATTACCGGGAAGAAAAGTATGGGCTACTTCCCAAGTTGTTCAGGAATTTAGGGAATCTTTGCCATCTTGGATTCTTATTGATGATCCTCCACCAAAAAATTTCAAGATGTTCTACAAATGAATCTCGATGCCGCTGAAGCAAGTGCAATAGCATTGGCTATGAATATTGACAAGTCAATTTTAATAATTGATGATTTGAAAGGGAGAAAGATCGCAGAAAAAATGAATATCCGTTACTCCGGCACTCTTGGATTAATAGTACAAGCAAAACGTGAGGGAGTAATAGAGACTGTAAAACCAATTCTCAAAAAAAATTGAAAAAACTGATTTCAGGATTGACCGAAAATTACTTCTGACTGTTTTGAGAGAGGCCGGAAAACAAATAGAATAATAAATAATAGGATTTTATATAGCTGCTTCAGATGGGCCTTTGTTTCAAGCAACTCCTGATAATATAACAGGATACCCACCACTTCACCAAATCAATTTTATAATGTATAAGTAATAGTAAATAATGATAAATAATATGCCTTCTTTGTATAACTGAAGTAGCAGTTAGCGTGACTAAAAGGTATATGCTCTTTTAAAATAATAGCACTACATTACGAAATATTTCTCCTTTGTGACTCCGCGGTTGCAAATCTTTTCATATGAAGACTCCTGAAATCTAGATCATAGTACAACCCCGTAACACTCATTAAATTTCTTCGTAATATGCTGCTTTCACGGACATTTCCGCAGATCAGTACCAGAGTCCGATTCAGTTGATTTAGCTCATTTTCCACATCAGATGAAACGCCTTATAATCCTGCTGTTATTACTAACGGTTTATGGTGTTCAATCACCACGGGCACAGTTTGCAAAATCGGACAGCCTCGAAGCACGCCTGCCATTGGTAGAGATGAACGAGAGAATCCCGATCCTGATTGAACTCGTTGAACTCAATCAAAGAGATGCCGAAAAAGCTTTTTCGTTTTCAGATGAAGCTGAGAAACTCCTCGATCTTTATCCCGACCCCGGACAAGAATCCATGTTAAGATCCCGTATCGGGTGGGCTCACTATTACCTGGGTGAACATGAGCAGGCGTTGGAGCTCGCAAATCAATCTGAACAAATGGCCCTTTCCGTCCCCCACCCCGAAAATATGGCCCGTGCAAAATTGCTGAGAGGCAGGATTTATCGCGATACCAATCAATTTGACCTTGCCCTGGCCACGCTCGACAGCGCCCTTGTTTTGACGGAGGAATCCGCCGGACTTCTGCGATCATCTATCCTGAATGAAGCGGGAAGCGTACACCGCCGCCTTGGCGACTCCCCTAAAGCCCTGGAACTTCATACCAAAGCGCTGGAACTGGCGGAGGCGGCAGACGATAAAGAAGCTCTGACGGCCACCTATACCCTGCTGGGAATCAACCATGATATTATCGGGAATTACGATGAAGCGTTGCGATACCATCTGCTTTCACTCGATGTAAAGGACGAACTAAACGATCGGCGCGGGATGGCTGCATCTATGACAAACCTTGGAATCCTGCATCAGCGATTGGAACAGTACCCGGAAGCGCTGGATTTTTATGAGCAGGCCCTTGAGATATGGAGAGAGCTGGACGCCAAAGATCCGCTGGCGTCCACTCTGAATAACATCGGGGCCGTCCATGAACTGATGGAGGAATACGAAACAGCCCGCGGTTATTACGAGGACGCTCATGAAATCTGGAGCGAAACGGCGAATCCGTATGACCTGTCTATCTCCCTGAATAACCTGGGCACCATTCATCAATATCTCGGGGATTTCGACCAAGCTTTGGATTTCAAACGTCAGGTTTTTGACATCCACCTGGAACTGGGCAATTTGCGTGGAAACTCCAGTGTTTTACGCGATATCGCCATCATCTATCGTGAAACCGATCAACCCGATTCAGCGATGGTTATGGCCCAACGAAGCCTGGAATATGCAAAGCAGACAGGCAGTTGGCAGCAGATTCGAAATGCGCATGAACTGATTTCTGAACTTTATGAAGACTCCGGTGATTACGAAAACGCCCTTGAGCACTACCGGTTATTCCGGGCAGCCAACGATACCCTTTTTAATGCCGACAGTCAGTCCGTGATTGCCGAACTCCAGGAACAGTACCGAACCCGTCAACAGCAGCAGGAGATTGAGTTGCTTCAACAGGAAAGAGAACTCCAGCGGTTGTGGTTTTACCTTATGATCGGCGGTTTTGCGACAGCGTTTATCGTGGCGGGATTTATGTATAACCGTTACAAGATGAAGGTGAAAAACCGAGAGAAACTTCACCTGACCGAGATCGAGAAAAAACAACTGGCCGCCGAAAATGCAGAAGCCAAAACCAAATTGCTGGACGCCGAGAACAGGCGCAAATCCAAAGAGTTGGAAGATGCCCGTAACCTTCAGCTTTCCATGCTTCCGACGACACTTCCCCAGCTTCCAAACGCCACGATGGCGGCTTTTATGAATACGGCGGCCGAAGTGGGAGGCGATTATTATGATGTAGATCTCGCCGACGACGGCACACTAACCCTCTGCATTGGCGATGCCACCGGTCACGGTACCAAAGCAGGTCTGCTGGTGACGGCCGTAAAAAGCCTGTTCAGCCTGATGGCCCATGAGGAGGATCTGAAAACGGTGCTGCAGCGATCCTCACTGGCGATCAAGAAGATGAACCTGCCAAAACTTTATATGGCGTTTGCAATGGCACGCCTGAAAGGGAACACGTTGGAACTGATCGGCGCCGGCATGCCGCCCGCTCACATCTATCGCGCAGAAACCGGTAAGGTTGAAACCGTGGATCTGAAAGGCATGCCGCTGGGCAGCGTCCCGGATTTTCCGTATGAGACCAAAACGGTTACGCTGAATTCGAATGACGTCCTTCTCCTGTTAAGCGACGGCTATCCTGAATTGGTCAGCCAAAATGACGAGATGCTGGGATATAACCAGGC
>CAYRDO010000157.1:0-9916 GCA_964422985.1 uncultured Rhodohalobacter sp.
TCGCCGCCATCTCCATTCTCCTTTCATGTCTTGGTAAATTTCACACTTCGGCATACTATATTTATTTGATTTAAAACTTAATATGATTAAAAGGACTCCATTTTTTTAGCCAGAATCAACAATTTCTTCATTCCGGGCTGTTAAACCGAATAAAAAGCTTATCTTATGATGCAAGGCTAACTAACTATAGAAAACAAAGAAGTGAATAAATAATTCCATGGATACAGGGTCAACACAGAAATTAGCTATTCTTATTGATGCAGATAACGCTCAACCTTCCATCACAGAAAATCTTCTCGCTGAAATTGCAAAGTACGGAACAGCCAATGTAAAACGAATTTACGGAGATTGGACACAGCCGCAGCTCCGCGGATGGAAAGAAATTTTACTTGAACATTCCATTCAACCCATTCAGCAATTTGGCTATACCCGGGGAAAAAACTCCACAGACAGCGCATTAATAATCGATGCAATGGATCTGTTGTACACCAACAAATTCGATGGATTCTGCCTGGTTTCCAGCGATAGCGATTTTACAAAATTAGCAGCAAGAATTCGTGAGGCAGGTCTCGTGGTCTATGGGTTTGGAGAACAGAAAACTCCCGATCCCTTTGTAGCTGCCTGCGATAAATTTATTTACACGGAAGTATTGGCTGAAGAAGATGATGATAAAGAGCAAAGGAAGAAACGACCTACAAAAGACTTAAAACAAGACACAAAGCTTGTAAATCTTGTGAGAAATGCGATCGAAGCTTCATCGGATGAAAGTGGATGGGCACACCTCGCACCTGTTGGCAGTTATATTGCTAAACAATCGCCCGGTTTTGATCCGCGGAATTATGGCTACAGAAAACTTGGTGAACTGATACAAGCAATCGGACTTTTTGAAATGGAAGAGAGAAGAGTTGGAGACGGCCATTCAAAAGTAATCTATGTAAAAGATAAACGTAAGTAGTGCTCTCTGAATGTTGGAGTAATCGGCTTTTTTACAATTCCGATTCTGGCTGAATAATTAATTTATCAGACCTACTTGACTATGAGTAAAATAAAATTCATAGTTAAGATGTTATCCATATGTCTTTGATAATGTAGCCTTCAACAAATAACGGGTGGCCGCCATGAGATCAACAATTACACTTCTGTTCTTAATCTCCATACTTATTTTTACCGGGTGCGCTTCATCCGGAAACACTTCTAAAGATGTAAAAAGCAAAATGGGTGCCAGCGTAGAAATTCATAATCCCAATTTGGGATTGGATTAATATCTGCGGCGTTTGTCCGGTGTTCGGGTATATGGATCGGGACCATTTGCACGAATTATGATGCGGGGTGAATCAAGTCTCGAACTTTCGAGCACGCCGCTTTTTGTGATGGATGACATTCGCTTAGGCCGAAATTTCGACGATGTCTATAAAGTTGTAGATATGAATCTTGTAAACTCACTTCGGGCTGTAAACTCCTCAAAAGCCACTATTTATTATGGACATGATGGATATGCCGGAGTGATTGAAATATCCACGAGACAGTAAGTTACTGTAGAAAGATTTTTAACTCTCGTTTCTAATCTGACCTTTTTTAAATACAACTACATTTAATTTCTACCTCTTATTCAACGAATTTTAAAATCACAGTTTCTCGTGGATTGTCTCAACAACAAATGCATTTCAACGGGATGATTCACCTGCAGCCCGAGATCTATGAATACTCTCCAATCAAGCAAAACTCTTGCAACACTGTAATCGGCGCTGAATCTCACACCCTGTAAATGTCATCATAAAAACCCTCACTTTTGTTCAGAATGTTGAAAATGAAAATACTCAATAAAACCCTCGAAATAGCCGTCCGGAATAATCCTGAAAAAACATACAGGATTATTATTACAACAAAACCAGGAACCGATTTCAAACAACTCAAGATTGAGAATACCGAAGAGTTAATGCAAAATATTTATGCGGCTCAAATGAAAGGTTCGGAAATTCAAGCACTTGCTGAAAACAAGAAGATTGACTCCATTGAATTAGACCAAAAAATGTGCATTTAATAAAAAAGCCCTCTGCCTTATCCGGGTGTCAGAGGACTTTTTTCAGGAAATTCGTATTAATTTTTATCGACTGTCTTTTCCTGTATTCACATAACGAATACATTGACCTTGGTTTTTAAAACCAAATTCTTGCCAGCCACCTTTCTTACAGTCATTTTTGGTCTCCGGGCTTAGCATTTCAAGAACAAATTCTCTTGTTAAACGAACATCAGCATCATCGCTGTCTTCGGTTGGATTAAATACGAAACAATAATTTCCGGGTGTATCACTACTCATATCGATACTTGCGGAAAAGGTAGTTCCATCCCAGTTAAATGAATCGTCATTTCCGGCAGTATTTCCATATAGAGCACCAGATCCCGCAGCACATGTTTCTGCTCTAACAGCCCACTGTACATCATCATTACCTTCCTGATCATTCAGCGTAGCCGTAAAATCAACAACACCGCTTACTGTTTCTCCGGCTAATGGAGTTAATATTTCAGCGGTGCGAACAAAAGGTTCAAAATCATATGTAATTACATCTTCACCTTTCGTTACAACTACATTATCGTAGTATCCGTCAAGCCCCTGGTCATTTCCGGAAGTATCCCCCACATTTATAGCCGCCATGCGGATGGTTGAACCTTCGCTCAGATTGTCCATATCTGCTGGTACATCCGGACACGTATAGGGAGAATCGTCTCTTTGAGTTACCGGATATGATTGTGTGGGATCAAATGTAACTGTGGTCCAGTTCATTGTTGAGCCTGACTGCGGAACTAGATCATATTTGCAGTCGTAGTATTTATCAAATTCAGAGTCACCAAAATTGGCATAAATATTCAAATAAAATTCATTTGCATCGGTTTCATCGCCTCCGCTGCCAATCAAAAAGTCATAGGATATTGAACCAATACCCGCAATGGCTTCATCTAAAAAAAGCTCTCCAATAAATTTATCATTATTGTCATTAATAGTATTTGAAATTGGTTCAACATAGAGACTTCCGTTTCCTATGCTTGTCTGATCTGTCGTAAATATGAATGGCGACTGAGTATTGAGATCTCGATTAAACAGCCATCCGGAATATTCTGAAGGTTCAAAGGTGTCACCGGATACAACAACTGTTGAATTCACGTCGGCTTGATCGGAAGAAACGCTTGAAAGTACACCTGAATTGTTAATAATGTTTGAATTGCTGCCGGTCATCGAATCACAACTTACAGCAACCATTCCGACTAGCAATAGTAGGGAAATGAATTGAATTGCTCTTGTCATACTCTTTACCTCTTCTTTGTTTTTTTGATTGTCCCTGAATTGATGCTCATATCCAAAAAAGATCCATAAGCATATCTATAAATCAGATAAAATCAGTTTTTTGTTTGAGATATTATTTATTACTCACTTGCATTACAGTATTAAGTGAGCCTACCCCTAGTCATTTATTAAAAAAAATAATTTTATTTAGGTAAGAATGAAGAGTTACGTCATTCAAAATGACAGATGTTTAGTAATGTCGTTTTGCGAGATTGATGCTTGAACAGATTTCTTAAAAAACTTGCTAAATGATACTCGCTGCATTACTATGAATTATCATCAATTAAATGGCATGACTATGAAATATTTCCTCTCTTTATTAATCATCGCAGGTTCATTACTTCTCACAGGCTGTGCAAGCAGTGGTTCCACGTCTTCCAACAACACCCGTAATAGTGGTAACGAAGTAATAGTAGACAATCCAAATCTTGGTCTCGATGTCTATTTACGTCGACTCAGTGGAGTACGTGTCCAAGGTTCTGGGCAAAATGCTCAAGTTAATATTCGCGGAGCAGCCTCATCCACTTTACAATCCGATCCGCGACCTCTGTTTGTTATTGATGGCGTTCAGGCCGGCAGAAGCTTTGGCAGAATTTACACTATGCTAAATATGCAAAATGTAAGTGCGGTACGGGTCATAAAATTATCACGTGCAACCATTTTGTATGGTCATGAAGGAAGCAATGGCGTGATCGAGATTATTACGAAAGGTTGATATGCATTTCACTTCATTTTTTAGATGTAGATTTTTGATGGATGGATTAATCGTTTGATAAAAAATATTTTTTTTTGAAAAAAGATTAGGGGTAACCATCCGTTATTTTGTATTAGAAGTAGCGCTCAGTAGAGCGCCTCTCTTGATGAATAGTCAGGGTATCATGCCTGATAGGTGTGATACCCAATTTTTTTGCCCTAATTCCCCTCCCCTCATTCAGAACTCCTCCAAATAAACTCAATAAAAAAACCCCAACTACAGCTAAGTAGTTGGGGTTAGATGGTATGAATGATCGTTTCTTCAAGTAGTTAGGATACTTGAAATATCGATCCCTTGTGAACAAAGCTACTGTATTGAATAAAGTAAGTAATCGAAAAATTATATACAAATAATAAAAGTTAATTATTTGAATTAATTTATTTTTTCTTTCTTTGAGGCGGTATACTTACAAATACTTTTTATTTTTTCTGTATATTTTACAATCAAATTGAAAATACCATCACAGATTCTAAAAATATGGGTGATTTGCAATCCAAAAACATTACAGAGATAATTTTAAGAAACAGGTCATCATACATATATCTCCTCTTTTCGCTTGTGGGAATTTTAATCGTTAGCGGGAGCTTGGCAAGTTCAGCAGCAGCGCAATCTCTTTCTGAAATGATCATCCAAAAAACGGATGATTTTACCATCACCGGAAACGGTTCATCTGAAAATTGGTCGAAAGTCAATTGGACTGAGCTCCCACAGCGTACCAACGAAGAAAACGATTCAGACCGAAAAACATTCGT
The DNA here is from genome assembly GCA_964422985.1 of uncultured Rhodohalobacter sp. Lineage (GTDB taxonomy): Bacteria > Bacteroidota > Rhodothermia > Balneolales > Balneolaceae > Rhodohalobacter. The sequence continues at coordinate 4,847 of CAYRDO010000157.1, forward strand.
AAAAGTACTTTACTCCACCACCGGAATCTACTTTCTCTTTCGTTGTGAAGATGATGTGGTGTCTGCAACAATCACATCTAATTTTGAGGAATTATGGCATGAGGATGTGGTAGAGGTATTTCTATGGCCAAATGAGGCTGAAGAAGTTTATTTTGAATATGAACTATCGCCGCTCAACTATGAACTCCCGATTCTTGTTTCGAAAACCGATTCCGGTCAATCCCACTGGATTCCCTTTGAATACAGTTACAAAGACGGCGACTCCAGAAAAACTATTCACGAGACATCTGCATCAGGAGGTGATCTTGAAAGCGGAAATACAATTACCGAATGGAGAGCTGAATTCTTTATCCCATTTGAACTGTTGATTCCACTCAAAAACCGAATCCCGGAATCCGGCACAACATGGAGGGCAAATATGTATCGTGTAGATTATGATTACGGATCGACCAACTGGACCTGGCAGCCCGTTACCACCAATTTCCACGATATCTACAATTACGGAACCTTCATTTTCGAATAACTAAGCTTGGTATTTAAACCTCCGGGGCAGACTGACCGGACTCTAAAACCCCACCCGGAAGTTCCATGATATCTATTTTTCGAAAATGAATCTCAGCTCCCTCAGCTTCGGGACAGATATATCCCTTCTTTCTTTGGGTTGATCTCATACCGTTTACAAACTTTCCGTTTACACTCAATTTTATAGTTCCATCAATGCAGACCACAATATACCTGTTCCAGGTACCGGCCCTGTTTACCCTGTTTTCAAGCGAATAACTTCTCCCCTCCACCACTTCTGAAGGATTATCGGGAATTGTCCCATCAAGTCCCTGAACGGGAAAAAGGTGACCGTGCGCATATTCGATTGGCCTTCCGGTGATATCAGCCCACCCGGGATCCAGCATTTGGACCTCCACGCCTGTGGGAAACGGACTATCCCTGTACGGTGTGCCATCTGCCCAAATGAAGCATCCTGAGTTTCCACCCTCATCAATAAATTTCCATTCCACGTCGAGAATAAAATTTTCATACTGCCTTTCAGTTCTCATCACCCCGATCGGATTACCTGAGCAAACAAGAATTCCATCTTCCACTTTCCATGTATCTTCTGATGTATTCACATCTGTAAATCCGGCCAGATCTTTTCCATTAAATAGTGGCTGAAAACCGGGAATTGTTTGATTATCAGCACCATTTTCCCCGCTACCGGCAATTTGAAAAAATGATGATAAAGCTGTTGCCGCAAGACTTCCCTGAAGAAATTTTTTTCTATCCATAAACTTTCACGAACTGCTTTTATGAGTATCTGTCTGTTGGCGGTACAGTACTTCCAATTACTGGCGGAGCTTCTGAAATACCCTCAACAGGACCAAGCTCATACGTATCGGGACCCAATCGAAGATCAGAATTTAAAACCTCCTCCCATGTAATATCACGCCCGGTGTAAGCCGCCATTCGACCCATAATGGCCATTCTTGTTGATTGAATCAGCGGTTCAGAATCGTTGAAATATTCACCTTTTCGTAACGCCGTAACGAGCTCAATATGTTCCTGCTTGTATTTATTCGTCACATACCAAGGCGAATCTGTATCATCCTCATCCGGATAAGGATATTCCCAGATCACCTCGTCCTTATGGTTATAAATGGTCCCGGTTGCATCCGCATACCCCTCGGTTCCGGTGATAATTTGAGCTCTGCCGTTATCACATCCTTCAACCTGACGAGCTGCGCAGTGGGTTCGGCGACCGTCATCATATACATACTCGATGCTAAAAAAATCGTACTGATCGCCGGATGTTCTTCTTTGCCTGCCACCATACCCAATTGCTTTAGCAGGTGGTTTTTGGATGTACCAATTCATCACATCAATTTCGTGGACAAACATCTCTACGATATGATCTCCCGAGAGCCAGGCAAAATTTCCCCAGTTTCGAAGCATATATTCCATATCCGTCCAGCCTGATTGACGCTCCACCCACCATAAAGCCCCACCATTTCTTAAAATATTGGCACTGATTACATCACCAATCAGTCCATTTGCCACCTGCTTCTGCGTTTCGGCATAATCTTTTTGATATCGGCGACATGTGCCGCTAAGCATATATAGATTTTTCTGCTTTGCTTCCTGAGTCGCTTCTTCAACCATTCGTGCACCTACCGGATCAACAGCAATTGGTTTTTCCTGGAAGATATGTTTATCGGCTTCAACCGCTGCTTTCACATGCTCAGGCCGAAAATGTGGTGGCGTTGCCAGAAGGACAACATCAATATCACTATCGAGCACTTTTTCATAACTGTCGAAACCCACAAAACAGTTCTCATCGGCAACTTCTATATTTCGTGCTTGTTTGAGCGTATTTCTGCATCGGTCCACCTGATCTTGGAATACATCGCCCAATGCCACAATCTCAAGATTAGGCCCCGCATCAAAAAAATCTACAGCCGCGCCGGTTCCTCTGCTGCCACAACCTACAAGTCCCGCCTTGAGCAGTTCGCCATCCGGAGCTTTATTGGTTAACGATGGCGCCGATAACTCAGCAGCTTTTTTATATCGATCGGATTTGGCATGAAGAAGCGAAGCACCACTCAATGTGCCCACAGTGGCCATTGCCATATTGGTAAGAAAATTTCTTCTGCTTGTTTTGTTTTTGTTTTCCATAATGAATCAATTTATTCACGGTCCTTGAGACAATTATATATAAAAAGCAAAAAAATTATATCATTTGAAAACGAAAGATCATAAAAAAGAAGAGAATGAAAATTACTTTCTTTCAAAATAGTTTCAATTACATTACATTCTATTCGTAATGCTTTCATAACTGTTGTTTGTATTGCCTTTTATACGTATCAACGGTGGGGTCTTCATTCACAAATCATTTATACATCTTAAACCATTAAAGCAGCTAATGAATCGATTAAACTCTCCTCTCGTTTATACACTAATTTTTACCTTAATTCTTCTTACTTCTGCATGCCAAAATGAACAGGGTGAATCTGAGCAGGACAATTTTTACAGCATTGAAGATTTCCCGACCGTAGAAAAAATTGATGCTCACGTTCACCTGAATGTCGCTAATCCCGTAGTTATTGAGCAGGGAATGGAGGACAACATGAAGATGATTACCCTAAACGTAGCTAACGGACGAACACCGGTTGCCGAGCAACAACGTGTAGCTCTTGAATTACGGGAAGAACATTCAGACCGGCTTGCTTATACGTCTGCTTTTTCTTTGGAAGGATTTAATGACTCCGAATCCTGGCAAGGAAACACATTAGATTATTTAGAACAATCTTTTGAAAATGGCGCAGTTGCTGTGAAAGTTTGGAAAAATATCGGGATGGAATTGAGAGATGAAAACGGAGATTTTGTGATGATCGACGATCCGCAATTCGACCCGATTTTTCAATATCTCAATGATGAAAATATCCCGCTGTTCGGACATATCGGCGAACCTAAAAATTGCTGGCTACCACTTGAAGAGATGACCGTAGCTAACGATCGCGATTATTTCGAAAACAATCCGCAGTATCATATGTACCAGCATCCTGAATATCCTTCCTATGAAGAGATTATCGCTTCGCGGGATGCCATGCTTGATAAAAACGAAGGGCTCACATTTTTCGGGGCTCATCTCGGGAGTATGGAATGGAGCATTGAAATGATGAGCGAACACCTGGACGAGTATCCCAATATGATTTTAGGGATGGCTCACAGAATTCCGCACCTGCAATACCTGGCTCAACAAGATCGTGAAGCACTTCGGGAATTTTTCATCAAATACCAGGATCGCTTTTTGTACTCAACGGATCTGCAGCTTTATGAATCATCTGATCCAGAAGAAGTACGCCAACTCGCCGCTGATACGTGGAGAAGCGACTGGGAATTTTTTGTAACGGATAACACGCTCGAAGTGTGGCAAGTGGAAGGTAGTTTCCAGGGATTAAAGCTGCCAAAAGAAGTTGTCGACAAACTGTATCGCGAAAATGCACGAAATTGGATTCCGAATCTGGGACTCTGATAATCATATTTATATGAAATGAAAAATCATCTAAAGAAGGCACCTCATGGCTAAAATCGATAATTCTCTCCTTGACGATTATGGCCGTCTCTTATCTCTCGATTTTTACAGGGGGTTGACCATGTTCCTGTTGATTGCGGAAGGCGCTGCCCTTTGGTACGCAATTAACGCCTCCTATTTTGAAGGAAGTTTTATCAGTGTCATTGGCGAACAGTTTCGTCACCACCCGTGGAATGGACTCCGATTTTGGGACCTCGTCCAACCCTTTTTCATGTTTATCGTGGGTGTAGCCATGCCAATCTCTTTCGGCAAACGATGGGCACGGGGCGATTCATGGAATAAAACTTTCAAACACGCACTTTACCGATCGTTCATGTTGCTTCTTCTTGGCATCATGATTCAATGTGCCTATTCCGGAGAAATCGTTTTTGAATTATGGAATGTTTTGGCCCAGCTCTCTTTTACCTATTTGGTCGCATTTTTGATCATGAGAAAAAGCTGGAAATTCCAGATCAGCTTTTCCATTGGACTTTTATTGCTAACCGAACTTCTCTACAGGTTTTTCTGGGTTGATGGATTCACGCAACCATTTACGCCCGACAAAAACTTCGGCGCCTGGATGGATCTCGTTCTAATGGGGCAACTTAGCGGCGGACACTGGGTGGCTATCAACGCTCTTCCCACTGCGGCGCATACCATTTGGGGCGTGATTGCCGGTCAGCTTTTAATCAGCAACAATTATGAAGTATCAGAGAAGCTAAAAAAACTTCTTCTCTATGGTGTAGGTTTGGCGGTTCTTGGATACTTGATGGATCCGTTTATCACTCCAATCATCAAACGAATTTCAACAACTTCGTTCACGATAGTCAGCGGCGGTTGGTGTCTTTTAGCTCTTGCCGGATCGTTCTATATTTTTGATGTGAAAAAGAAATATATAAGCACAGGGCGCTTTTTTGCAATCGTGGGCATGAACCCGCTTTTCATCTACCTGTTCAGTGAATTTGGTGTGGTCGACTGGCTCTATGATTTCGTTGATATATTCACGG
>CAYRDO010000158.1:0-9914 GCA_964422985.1 uncultured Rhodohalobacter sp.
ATTATTAAATATGTGATACCGGTTGAAGTTGTGACGCTTCTGGTGTGGTGGATCTATCTCAGCGCAGCCGTCTACGCTCCTGATACCTGGTACAATCCGCTGAGTCCGTTTTCCGTAGCAACTGTATTTCTGCAGTGGGGAGTGGTTATGCTATTATTCAAAATTTACAACAGTAAAATTGCCAATAAGACGATTTTGAATTAAGCCTTTTAAAATCCGCGAAGTTTTCCTCCATCAAGTCTGCCCAATTTTGTTAAATTCTATTTGTAGGAAAACTGAAACTTTGCGGATTTCAGTCTATCGAAATTGTTTTTAAGCTAAATCTTCTTCTCAATTCTCTGAAGGGTCTGAAGAATGGCTTGAAGTGTTTCTTCGGAGTATCCATCACCCGATACTGTTTTTGTAGCTGAAGAGGATGACCCCAAATCCGTAATCTTGTCTCTCTGGTCAATTACCCGTTCCCGAAATTCTCTTGAGTCAACAATTCCGATGAGAGACATATCCGTTCCGCCCTGGCCGCTCTGCCCTGCAGTTTCAATACGTAATGTGCTAAGCCCAAAATACCGGAGCAAGGGGCCTTCGCGAAACGTCAGATCCTGGATTTTGTCTAATGGAATGGTACGCTCAACTTGAAAGAGAACACCTTTTTTAAATTTCAAGGCACGTGTTGTGAGCTCACAAAAAAGACTCTCAAAGTATCTGTTCAGATACATTCGGCCGAAAATCAACCAAAAGGGAATAAGTATAATCCCAACGACGGTAATCAAACAGAATAATATGACAGAAGCATTGATATATGTTTTTATACGGGGATTAAATTTTGCTTCAACAAGGGTTTTCGCTTTTGCGCTCGAAGATTGTTCAGTCATGATTTTTTAAATCAGGTTCGTTGTCTTTCCGAAAAGAATAGAATCTCGGGGAAAAGTCCAACAAAAAAAATCGGCATCCGGATAGATTCCAAATGCCGATTTAAATTTCGTATAACTTAGATTCGGTAACCGATCGTCTACTGAAGGTAGAATCAAACAAGAGTTATTTGTTTGATTGAGCTGTTTGCTCTGAATCTTTTGGTACGAAATGCAAAGCAGCCGAATTCATGCAGTAACGCAAACCCGTAGGTTCGGGGCCGTCATTAAAAACATGACCGATGTGTGAGTCACAACGGCTGCAAACAATTTCTGTGCGTGTCATAAAAAAGCTGTTATCCTCTTTTTCATCTACCGCATCTTCTTCGATAGGGGCATAGAAACTGGGCCAACCGGTTCCGCTTTTATACTTTGTCTCAGAATGGAAAAGTGGCTGTCCGCATGCTTTACAGAGATACACACCGGTTTCCTCATTGCTATTATATTCATTTATAAAAGGGATCTCAGTACCTTTTTTTCGAAGTACTCTGTATTCTTCGGAAGAAAGTCGGCTTTTCCACTCTTCTTCAGTTCGAACTACTTTTTCTTTGTTGTGAGAATCGCTCATAGCCTCTGTATATGTAATCTTATTCAAAAAGTGTTGATGTTCCTCTTCGGTCACCTGATCTTGTCCAAATGAATTACAGGAGATGAAGGTGAAAACGAGAAGGAATCCAAAAAAATAAGTGAGTGATTGTTTCATGACAGTCAATTTTCATTAAGAACAAATCCGCTCATACTTGCATTCAATTTATATTGATAACATGGAGCCAAGCATGTCACGGTCGTCAAATAGTACGAATAATCAACTTCTTTTGGATGGCTTTCGTATCCAATGGAAAGAAATGTTACAAAGTTGTTACGATTGGGCTGTAAAAAAATGTGAGGGGTAGCATAAAATCAGCGGGAGGAGTGAATATAAGCGGCAACACCCCAAATAAATACCCACCCTGCTGCAGTAATGTAGAACATTCCATACGCAAGGAACGCTACATTCAAAAAGTACAGCAGGTGGTACATCCAGTTTGGAGCACTTTCAGTTTTTCTCTTGGTAATTGCCCTGAAATTTTGATTAACAAGCGTAAACAATCGAGCCAACACCATCAATCCGGTATATACATAGAGTACATATTCCAACACTTTTGTTGTATCGAAAAAAACAACAATCGCTATGACGATGGTGGCTATCAGATCAACGGTGATATGTTTAAGCCACTGCATCTATATCAGGAGAGAATAAACGAAATAAAGTGAGTTAATAAGCTTTATTGGAGTTGAATAACTTCTTTTGCCTGAAGGCCTTTTTCACCATCAGCAATTGTAAATTCAACTTTTTCACCTTCGGTAAGCTTACGAAATCCATCACTCTGAATCTCTGAATAGTGTACGAACACATCTTCTCCATCTTCGCGGGTAATGAAACCATACCCTTTCCCATTATGAAACCATTTAACAGTTCCTACTTCACGGTTTTCCATAAATAAATCCCATCTAACTAAGTTCCCATTGATAGTTAAAACAGCTTGATTTTGCAAAACAAAATCTAAACCATCATTCGCTAAAATACTTTGTTCGAACCTTTTTAGCAATAATCATTATAAGTTCAAAAGAATCAATAGGAAATAGTCTAAAATGTTGTGAGAGAGGTGTTAAAAAAGGTAAATGAAAATGATTTTACCGCTAAAAAATGATCGAAATTGTTCAAAACTCGAATAGAATTTTATAATGGATTTTTTTTAATACTTATTTCTGATTTAAAATAGACTTACTTGGATTCCCGCTCGAAAATTACGACTGCTACCCGGTTCAAAATATCGGTTACCAAAAGCGTTCACAAAAACGGATGAATTATAGCGAGTATTCAGAAGATTATTCACAGCTATAAAGGGACGAACAGTTCCATTCTCAAACAGCTGCGCGACGCGAACTGTCCACCGAAAGTGAAGGAGCGCATAAGCACTGTTTTCGGCGGAATTATTGCTGTCGGCGTAGTAACTGCTAATCCATTCGCTATCCAGACTAAACTGATGATTACCGGGCGTATAATTTACAGCAGCACCTGCACGGAAGGGGGCCACTCCGGGAAGGTCATTTCCATCGTATTCTCCACCGTCGAATTTGGCTTGCATGTAGTTGAGCATCAATCGAAAGTCGACATTGGCATTCGTGTTATATGCCAATCCAACCTCAATACCGTAGTGGTTTGTTCGCCCTTCATTCTGATAGTAAACCGGGCCGTCTTCCAGTTCGATAGGTACTAAAATATCATTGACTCTCATTCCATAAATGGCAATATCGTAGCTCAAACGGGTGTTTCTGCCACGAATGCCGGTTTCAAGGCTCATTGTTTTTTCAGGTTCGATGGATTGATTAAATCCGGCTCCTCCTCCGGGCCTGTTGACCAATTCTGTAGTGGTTGGCGATTCAAACGAAGTACTGAAGTTGGCAAAGATGGAGGAGTTGTTCAGATCGTAATTCAATCCAAAACTTGGGTTGACCGAGAAGAATGACCGAGATCCTTCAGCTTCATTATTGAGTGACTTTGGCGTTTCATAATCCAGCCAATCTGCCCGGGCTCCGGCACTGACTGAAAATCGGTCGCTCACGGGAATTGAAATTCTGGAAAAGACCGCACGATTCACCACTTGTTCCTGCTGGTCAAGGCTTACCTGATCGCCGGACTCTCCATTTACATTATTAGTTTCAAGGCGGTCATCATCCTGTATTTTTAATTCGCCGCCAACCTGTAAATCAAAGGGAAGTTCATTGAATTGATATGTGGATCGAACACCGCCTGCATATCTTTCAAGAGCAATCACGCCAAACGTCAGCGGATTTTGAACATCTCTGTATGTCCCGTGAGCTGAAATGTCCAGGATTCCGGAATCAAATTGGTGGATATAGGAAGTCCCGATCATTGCCTGGTCGAAAGTCTTTCCAGCCTGATTTTCTACGAAACTTGGTGTGGCATCTTGAGGAGTGTCTTGTGCGTCATCTTTGGTTAACGAACCGGGATGTTGTGCTTTTGGCATACCGGTGTAAGCAATCCGAAAACTGAAATTTCCATTGTCAGAAACCGGTCTCTCAACCGCCAAACTCCCGCGATATAATCGAGCGGCACTATGATCGCGATAACCGTTAGTCTCAAAATAGGTGCCATATCCGTAAAGACGAGTTTGTCCAACATTAGTGTTTAATTCAAGTTCTTGTTTGATGGTACTAAAGGATCCTCCGTATCCTCGATATTGTAAAGCCGGTGCATCCGGTCGTGGTTCGGTGGATAATGAAAGAACACCACCGCTGGAATTTCCCCAAAACGTACCAGCCGGTCCTCGTAAAAGTTCAATTCGTTTTACAGTGGCTGGATCGATCATATTCATGATAGTTTGTCCGTCGGCAACGGTTAGAGGGATGCCATCCAGAATAACTTGTGTGCCGCGAACACCAAACTGTGTTCTCCAGCCCAGACCACGAATAGTGAGGCGTTCTCCCAATGCATAATTCTCTCGGTTGCTCACAAAGATTCCGGGCATGGTATAGATCAACTCATCCATGGTCGTGGCAGGTTTAGATGCCAAATCCGCTGAATTTCTAACCATATATGTTAATGACATTGGCGCTTCACCCACAGAGATCGTGGAATGAGTGGCCTCAACCCGAATTTCCTCAAGCTCTACTGAAAGGGTATCATCAGAAATAACTTGAGCTTGAGAGTATGAAACCGTGAGACTTGCGAGTAATAAAATCCAATAAACTTTTTGAAGAGCTTTTCGTATTGTTGAGTGCATTAATTCGGCTGTATTTTTAAAAAATATATTTCTACAAAATATAATCATGTCTGACCGAGAACCATTCAAATATTACTTTTTTTTGCATTTTGAGTGGATAGCACTGCTAACAGGGCTTTTGCTTGTTGCATTTATGGATCCGCTTGCTGATGCAGCGTCTTTTTGTCCAATTGATCGAATGGGTTTTGAATTTTGTCCCGGGTGCGGATTAGGAAAATCAGTGGCTCTGGCTGCTCGCGGGCATTTGTCAGCTTCACTTCAATCGCATCCATTAGGATTTTTAGCAATTGCCGTAATTATTGGAAGAATAGGCTCAATATTTCGTCGAAATTATAACCTTATCAAAGAAAAGAACCATGAAAAAGATATTTGAATATCTGCCCGAAATTGAAGGAGATGAATCGGAATACATTAGTCATATTATCGAGGATATGCCTGAAGAGAAAGCGAGAATGTTCTCCAATATCTATAGATCTAGAAGAAAAGATCCTATGCTTTTTTTGGCGTTAGCATTGATTGGATTATTCGGCGTGGCAGGGATTCACAGATTTTTTGTTGGCCATATCGGAATGGGCATCCTTTATCTGCTCACTGGCGGTCTCTGTTTAATCGGTACAATTGTTGATATGATTAACTACAAAAACTTTGCATTTGAGTATAACCGAAAAATTGCAAAAGACTTGATGCGGGAATTTGATTAATAACAAAGATTGCGCTGGGGTGGTCTCCAAAACGAAAACATCTTATGCCGCGAATTTGCTGTATGCTTCTCAACTGCCTGATATTTCTAAGGATGAAATCTTAGGAAGACTTTGCAACACAGTTTAAATAGTAGGCGTATTGACAATAAATGGTAGAGCTGCATTGTTCTGCAGGCATCAACTATTTTGGATGATCTATCAAACCATTTGCTGTATATGATTTATTTGAAACAAATATCCATTCTTATCGCCCTGTTACTGTTCTCAGGTATTTTTGATAATTCTGTTGCTCAACAGATAGCGCACAATTCAGTGGTGAAAACTGTGGTTAAAAAAAATTCCTCAACAGAGATACAGGAGAAACCATATCAATCCGATTTTTTCAGGGTGCGAGGAATCCCAAAGGTTACGGTTCATACAACCATGGGAAATGTTGAGGTATATCAAAATCCGGATATTGATGGGGTAAAAGTTGACCTTTTTCTGGAACGGAGTTTTTCGCTATGGTCAGGACACCGGAGCCTTGATAATTTCCGGATTATTTTACAACAACAAGGAGATCATATCATTGCATCCGTTGAGGATAAAAAATCGGGTCACGTTCCATCCAGCAGCGATATTAAATTTCATTTTTTAGTACAGACTCCGCAAAAAGTAACCACAAATCTACGTACTTTTAATGGGGATATTTTTCTCGAAAATGTAGAGGGACATCATTTCATCCAAAATCAATCGGGTGATATTACAATCAATCGCACAAAGGGAGAAATACGGATTGTTTCTACGATGGGGAATATTGATTTGGCCAATTTGGAGGGAAATGTTTACGCAAAAACTGTAAATGGCAGTGTAAATGTATTATCAAATTCGGGCGAGGTACGAGTCCGTTCAGTTTCAGGTGATATTACTGCATCAGACATAAAAGGAACTTTGGTATCTGCAACAACAAGCGGCAATATATTTGCAGAGTTTATGGATGTATCGAAAGGAATTTATTTAGAAACACTAAGCGGGGATATTGAACTATTTCTGCCGGGTTCAAGCGGTTTTAACATTGAAGGAAGTGCAATGAGTTATGATTTAAGGGGATTAAGTGAATCCACAATCACCCAGAAAAATCAAACCAATCGTGATCTTCATGTCGTCATTAGAGAGGGTGGATTGCCTGTCCATCTTTCAACAATGTCGGGACGAATACGGATATCTGAATCTCAATAGCGAGTTCAAGCGTGTATAGACTGGGAATAATTTATATCATTTTTTGGGGCATATTTCTTTTTTGGGTTGATTCTGCATCAGCTCAGAATGAGGATATTTTCCAATTTCCTGAACCGGAGATCGAAGAGATTACCCCGGATATGATGCTCAATGAGAGCCAGATCATCTACATTCAGGATTTATGGAAATTCAGAGTAGGAGACAGTCTTGCCTGGGCAGATCCTGATTATGACGATTCAAACTGGGATTATCTGAGTACAAACCTTACTCAGGCTGACCTTTCATTTACAGATTGGTCGGGTATCGGTTGGTTCCGAAAACAGTTCAGGGTTCATCAAAGCCTGCGCGGAGAGCCGATTGCATTGATTGTGGAACGACTGTTAGGAGCGTCTGAAATTTATCTGAACGGGGAAAAAATATATGAACTGGGCGATTTTTCAACAGATATGGAATCTGTCGTTTCCTATGAGAGCAACAAACCTTTAGCGATAGTTTTTTCGAATCAGGAAATTCAAACGTTAGCCGTGCGATTTGTGAATCCAAACTACTCTGAAACGGAGTTGATGATGGGCTACAACGGCTTCAGATTTCTTTTAGGGGATTGGGAAACCCATCAGGCAGAAACCTTTTCATTTATTTCTCAGTGGACCGGCAGAAACCTTTTTTATATCGGTGCCTTGTTGGCTTTCGGAATTATCCATTTTCTGCTATTTGTGTTTTACCCGTCTGAGAAACGAAATTTCTATTTTGCAATCTTTGTAGGGTTCCTGGCCATTCTTTCCTACCTGATCTACAAAGTGGAACTGATCGAAAATACCACTGGTACCCTTCAATTTCTGAAATTTATGTTTGTGATTGAGGTGCTGGTGCTGACATTTGCAACTCGATTTACGCACAGTATCGACAAAAAAATTACTCCTTTTTATTCTAATTTCCTGGTTGCTGCGGGTATTATTGTAAGCTTGTTGATTTGGTTTTACCCGTCCCGAACGATCTGGTTGAGAGAGATAGCGGTTTTGGTGTTTGTAGCCGAAATCTTGCGGACAGTTGTAATCATGTTTTACCGAAACAGGGGAGGTGTTTGGTTGCTTGGCCTGGGAGTATTGGTATATGTATTCTCTCTTATCTTCAACGTAATGGTAAATTTCGAGCTTATTTCCGGAAGTGTACAACTAGCCAATATGATCGGTTCGGGAGTTTTAGTAATGTCGATGTCCATATTTCTTTCGCGTGATTTTGCGATTACTCAGCGAAGACTTGAGCAAAAACTGATTGAGGTAAAACATCTTTCAAAACGATCGCTTGAGCAGGAGCGAATCAACAAAGAGCGGGAGATTGAGAAGCGTTTGCTGGAAGCAGAAAACGAACGGAAGACTACCGAATTGGAGGAAGCCAGGGCCCTTCAGCTTTCTATGCTCCCGAAAAAAATGCCATCGCTTCCCGGTTATGATATGGCTGTATTTATGGAAACAGCAACCGAGGTGGGAGGAGATTATTATGATTACAGTGTAGCTCCGGATGGAACGCTCGTACTTGCTCTCGGTGACGCCACAGGACATGGGATGAAGGCCGGAATTATGGTGGCTGCAGCAAAAAGTTACTTCCACACCTTGGTTCATGAAATGAACAATCTTACAATGCTGGAGAGAATCTCCTCCGGGCTTCGGAATATGAATATGAAGATGATGTATATGGGGCTGACACTCGCCCGCTGTAATGGTAAAGAGATTGAGATTGCCACTGCTGGGATGCCTCCGGCACTTCATTTCAAAAAAGAATCAAACTGTGTGGAACGAATTACCCTTAAAGGATTGCCTTTGGGAGGCAGTGTTCAATATCCGTATGAAAACAGAAAACTCGCTTTAAGTACCGGTGATATTCTATTGATGATGAGTGACGGTTTAACAGAACTGTTTGATTCAGAAAGAAAAATGCTCGGGCTTGATAAAGTGGAAGACATTCTTTCAAATTCCGATGGAATGAGTGCGAATGATATCGTCAACCAGCTTACTCAATTGATGAACACATGGTCTGGCAGCCGTGAACCGCATGATGATATTACCATCATGGTATTGAAAATTCAGGATGAACGTGCGAATTAAACAAATCCTGTAACACAAATTTTTTCAGATCGTAGTGAAAGAGATGCAAGGAATACATAAATATCTGCTAATCTTAATCGGCTTTTTGATTTTTCCGATGGGATTATATGCTCAGTCCGAAAAGGAGGATGATCCCTTTAAGAGAGATCCGATTTTCAGTAAATCCCTGGATGAACTTTTCGGTCGGCAAGACACTACCAATGAGGAAGATCACGATCATGATGAAGGCGAAAATGGCGATTCTGCCATGCAACAGTTATCCAGAACCGGTGTTGATCTTGGAGGAAGCATTGAGGCCGGTCCATACTACAGTAGTGATCTTTATAGCCTGTATCCAAATCTGCCAACCATACATTTTAACAGGGTGAATGGTTTGTTCATTGGGTATCGGCAAGAGAGAATGCAATGGCACCGATACAATTCATTTCTTGATATCCCTCAAATTCAACCTCACGGACTGATTGGATGGGGAACCGCATCAAAAGATTGGGAATATGCAATCGGTCTTGAAAAAATTATTGGTGAAGGCAGGCAATTTATGATCGGGGGTGAATATCATGATGCTACAGCCACAGAAGATTACAAACGTGTGGGGCTCGTGGAATCATCCCTCACCTCATTCTTCGCCGCTTATGATTATCCTGATTATTATAACATGGAAGGCTTCGGATTTTACGGAATTTACCGAACACACAGATGGCTGGAGACCGGATTTTCTTACAGCAGGGATACATTTTCATCTCTTGAGCGGAACACAAAGTTTTCGTTATTCGGTAAGGGGAGCACCTACAGACCAAATCCACCGATTGATGCAAATTCCGATGAAATAGATCTCGATATCTACGGTCTGTCACTCTCATTGAATCCCCGCAATGTATTGATTGCCAATAAGTTTACAATGGCGGCATCTGTCAAAGCTGAATTGGCGGATAATAGTGCAAGCGATGAGAATTACCGATTTAATAAATATCTCTCAGAATTCAGATTGTACTATAATTTTGAGCCCGGTTCTGTATTTAAATGGAGAGTTCAGGCCGGAAGTATCACGGGAAATGCACCTGATTTCAAAGATTTTTACCTGGGCGGAATCGGAACATTACGGGGCTCGCCGTACAAAATTTTCCAGGGTAATCAGATGGTATTGAGTAATGTGGAAATTCAGTTTGGAACCCCATCCGGATATACTGATGAATGGATCGC
>CAYRDO010000159.1:0-9904 GCA_964422985.1 uncultured Rhodohalobacter sp.
TAAACCAACATTTAACCTTTGACTGTCAGATCAAGTCGTGGCTACTTCATCTGATTACGAATAATGACTTGAATTTTCGATTTCAGATCCGGAAGGTCTCGTTGGGCAACGACCCAAATCATGCTCAGGGTAACTCCAAAATATTCGTGGATAATCATGTCTCTCATTCCGGCAATTTTTCGCCACGGAATCTTATCATATTTATCGCGAATGTCATCAGAAATGTGTTTGACTGCTTCGCCAATAATTTCAAGGCGTCGTAAGACAGCATCTTGTTTTTCAGAATTTTGATAAAATTCGTTTTCTGTGATACCGTCGAGATATTCTTCAATCTGACCGATACTTTCTAAAATATCTTGCAGATAAACATCCGGTTTGCGTTTACTCATAGCACCGGTACTTCATCTTTAAGAATATCTTCTTTAAGGGCAGGCTTTAGTGAATCATACTCCACGAGATCTACGTTCATATCCAATTCGTCTTCTAACTCTTGCTGAATTCCGATAAAATCCAATAAGCTGATTTTCTGGTCAATTTTTACAAGCAAATCTATATCGTTTGCATTCGCTTCATCACGTGCAGCTGACCCGAATATGCCCGCTTTTTGAATTCCATACTTTTTTAAGATGGGGCGAACCTTTTTTTTGATTTCTTCTACATTTGCCATAAAAACAAGAGTTAGTTTGTACACCAAATAATATAAGAAAGGGATTTGCAAAGAGATAAGAAAAATAGGGCGTCTGAAGCAGGCATCAGTTTAACGGTTGAATTGACCTTAAACCTTAGACCTGAAACTTTAAACCTATTAAAGCTCATTCCCTCTCACAACCAAATCGCGGGGTGTTATAGTTCGTTAAAGTTTTTTTAGTAATGACCCGGTCTTTAAACGGCGCGGAGATTATAATTTCTTTGAAGTAGTAAAATTGATTCCTTGCAATCAAGTCTCATCGCACCTTTTCTCCGCCCTAACCCGCATCTTTCCTATTTTTGATAGCCGCCCAATATACCACATACATAAGCACAAACTGGAATGGCAACCGCGCCCATAGCGCCCATACAGGAATTGGATCTTGTCCCGGAAGTTGTATTTCGTTGATGGCCATGTTGATATTCGCCGGAAATACTACAATGAGTAGCACAAATAATGTCCAGCCTGCTGTTGTTCTGTATGTGGGGATTAGAAGTCCAATTCCTCCTGCAATCTCAACGGCTCCGCTGGCGTATACCCAAAAATGATGAAAGGGTATCCAGGAGGGCATAATGGCCACGAATCCTTCCGGACGAATAAAATGTAATACCCCCACAAAAATAAATGCAATTCCCAGAATGACTGACACTATTTTCTTCATAAAACCTGGTTCCTTTTACTTTTCTAAGGGTACGAAAATGGGTAATTACTGCACCTGTTATAGTAGAGGTTATGAGGAACTGTTTGATTTAAAGTCTTAGATGGTTACGCCGGCAACATTTGATGGATTAGCTATATAGATAAGCTCATCCCACCTTATAACCAAATAGAGGGTGCTATATTGATTGTTAATTAAATCAAAGATCGCATACCGTCAATCAAAAATCGCATATCAGAATCACTGTTTTTCCCCTATACCATCTCCGGGACAACTCCGTATATACTCCGTGTATGCTCCGTAAAATTGCGGAGGTGGTACGGGGTTGGTAAGGTTTTGTCCTGAAGGAGTAACGAAGATGACAGGAGAGAGAAAGTCTTCAGTTTAAAGTTTGCAAGTAATTTTAAACTTAAAAACTGAAACCTTCTATGGATAAACTCACGGATTCTAACCACTAATTAGTGGGGAGAACAAAAAAAATGCAGCTTTTTCATGCGAAGTTTGCAATCTATCAGTTAGCGATTATAAAAATAGTTAATTAATAAAAATCTATTGCTTTTAAATTCAAATTTTTGCTAAGTGAGTGAGCAAAAGCTATATATCCGGGCACAAAGTTAAAGTTGAATACCTTTAATTGTGAGTCTGATCATGGAAAACAAAGAGAAGATTCCCTCACTTCTTGTTGAGATTAACAATCACCAAATTATTGTATTCTGGTTAATATGCTTGCCGATTTTATTGATTTTTTTTACTGGATGTGAAAAGAATAGTACTGATGCTATAAATGAAGATAAATCAATAAATAATCTCAATGATTTTGGTTCTTTCAGTCCACCGGATGATCCGCTTTTTATCGAAAGGTGGTATCTTCTAAACTTACATCAAACCATCGGGGGAAATGTTCAGGGCAGTTCTCATGCAGATAGTAGGGCGCTTGAAGCCTGGGATATTTCACGGGGAGAAGATGTAATAGTAGCCGTCCTTGATGCAGGAATTGCAGCCACTCATCCCAATTTTGAGAAACGTTTGGTATCCGGCTGGGATTTTGTTGATGACGATTCTGACCCGGAAGACGTACGGGCAAAAAATATTACAAGTGATGTTGCGAATCTATTTCACGGCACAGCTGTTGCTGATGCTGTACTGTCTATTGCCCCGGATGCTAAAATTATGCCATTAAGAGTTATCGGTCCGGGTAGCATCAAGGATCAGAATGTTGCTGCGGCTATCAGATTTGCCCGAGATAACGGTGCTGATATTATAAATATGAGCTTAGCTTCTTTAATTCCCGGCTTTGGTAATCCTCAAACGGCTGCTGCTATAGCAGAATCTCCTGAAGTACTAGTAGTGGCCAGCGCTGGTAACGACGGAAGTGATGCCAATTTTACGAGACCAGAGCCTTGTACTCTTGAATTACCAAATGTGCTTTGTGTGGCCGCAACCGATGAAAATGACCAACTTGCAACATTTTTTCATTCGGCAGGCTCAAATTTCGGTAGTGAAACAGTCCATATGGCTGCTCCTGGCACAAACTTTTTAATTGCACAACCAACAATTAAAAGCATATATCATGATGAGTTTTCAGAGATGAACTCATGGCAAGCAACAAAAACAGAAAGCTGGATAATTTCTTCAGAAAATGGGTTTGATGGTTCTGCCGGCCTCGAATACAAACGACAAAATAACATAACAGCACCGTTTGAAGTATCAATTCGAATGACAACGCCGGTATCTTTTGAGAATGAAGAGGGTTGTTATCTGGATTTTTGGTACTGGAGCGATCTCGATGGTTCATTTCTGCTCAATTTGGAGTCAAGTTCTGATGGCAAACTCTTTATTCTTCGACCGGGCGCACAAGGTTTCAGTTTTGTTGGACACACAAATGGGGAATGGAGGCAGGCCTATGTTCCACTCAATTTTGAAATGAAAAATGGAGAAGCCTACTTTGGCTTTTACATGCGTGATGGTGGAGGTTCACAGGGGCACATTCGAATTGATAATTTAAACGTAACTTGTAATGACGATCAATATGATTCATTAGTTGATGGATATGGTTATGCGGAGGGAACAAGTTTCGCTTCTCCGCTTACAGCTGGCGTTGCGGCATTGGTTAAATCAAAGTATCCAAATCTAACCTCAGTAGAACTGAAATGGTCTCTTATGTTAGGTGGACAACCTCTTAAATCTTTGTTTAACAAGACAATTTCAGGTACACGACTCGACGCACGGGGTGCTTTAACTATAGCGCAAATTTTTCAGAATCAACCCGAATGGTTAGCAAAAAGTTTGTATCAGCAAACTGTAAAGTCAGATATTTACAAAGGTTTTGATGTTTTGGCTCACAATACCATCGATGAAAAATTTGGATATCCACAGGGAGGTCTTCTTGAACACCTGAAAGTTCCCAATTCACTTACACAATTACCGGAAACAATAAAAGGACGCCCCGTTCCAGCCGAACAACCTGTCTATCAAGCATATTCGCTATGGCTCGCATATAAGGGTAGTCAAGTTTATTCTGAAAATTTAAGTAAAGAGGAACTTTTTGATTTAATACATACGGGGGAATTGAAAACTGAGTATATGGAGATTATGCAGCAGGTAAGAACTAAAATTGAAGAAACTCGCGAAGAATTTCCCAACCTGCAGAATGAAATAATTAATGTGAAAATTGATTGTCAGGATAATATGTGTGAGGTTGAGATAACTCATACACCTGATTATATCAAAATTGGGAATGGATACGATTTTTACACAGAAATAAGTACTGGCAGTGTAGGGGGTGGAGGTGCTGGAGGATTAAAAATTAACTCTGAACAAAACTTATCACTGCCTTTTAATGGTTGGTTTAGTATATACTCAGTTTTAACCGGAACCCAGGGTAAAACGGAACCTGGCTCATGCTCTGGGACTTGTTGGAATAATTTTTACCGGTAATAAACATTTGCCAAAATGGCACCAAAGATGGATATGAGACTTGCAAACGTTCAAAGTTCATCTAATTCATTGAATAGTTCCTAAAAAAAAAAGCCATCCAGGAACAAACCCGGATGGCTTTTGAATTTCAAATAAGTGAAGAGTTTATCCCAATAACTCTTTTAGTGTAATGCCAATTTCGGCGGGGCTTTCGGAGACGGTAACGCCGGCATCTTTCAATGCTTGTTTCTTATCTGCGGCCGTTCCTTTTCCGCCGGAGATGATGGCGCCCGCGTGGCCCATTCGTCGTCCGGGAGGGGCGGTGCTTCCGGCAATAAACGCTACAACCGGTTTGTCCACATTTTCTTTAATATAAGCCGCGGCTTCTTCCTCGGCAGATCCGCCAATTTCACCAATCAGCACAATCGCTTCGGTATCGGGATCGTCCTGGAACAGTTTAACGGCATCGGTGTGATTGGTACCGATGACCGGGTCACCGCCAATTCCGATCGCGGTACTTTGTCCGAGTCCGGCTTTGGTCAGCTGGTCAACCGCTTCATAGGTTAGGGTTCCGGAACGTGAGATCAATCCAACATTTCCTGGCGTAAAAATCATGCCGGGCATAATGCCGACTTTTGCTTCGCCGGGTGTAATCACACCGGGGCAGTTCGGGCCAACCAATGTGGCTCCGTGATTCTTGCAAACCTGTTTCGCTTTCACCATATCCTGAACGGGAATTCCTTCCGTAATACAAATAATCACCTTAATTCCGGAAAGTGCGGATTCAATGATCGCATCCGCGGCAAATGGAGGCGGTACAAAAATAACCGATGTATTCGCTTCCTCTACTTTTACCGCTTCAGAAACGGTGTTAAAAACAGGTTTTTCGAGATGGGTTTGTCCGCCTTTTCCGGGCGTTACACCGCCAACTACATTCGTTCCGTATTCGATCATCTGGCCGGCATGGAACGTTCCCTCGCTACCGGTAAAGCCTTGTACAATTAGGCGGGTTTCATTACCAACTAATACACTCATGAAACAGGTTAATTTCTTTATTTTTCAGGTTTTGTTGATTCGGCTTGAATATACCATCATTGGGAATCATTGCCAAAGTGTTGGTGACGTCAATCGGAAAGAGACATTGTATTTTTAGTGCCATTTATAAAAGTGGGAGTGGACACGCAGTTTTGAAGTCAACTTGTACTTATTTCAGACTTGGAAAAATACAATGCCTTTTGTCGTCTCCTTCTGATGACGAATTCTCGGTACATTTTGAAGCCTCTTACTTTTGAACCGTCAAAAGTAACCCCCGATGATAAAATTCGGGATTTCGTTTCGCTCAACAAAACCTCCCGGCTGTGAAGAAAAACCGGCGGTCTTGGCTCAGCGCGGCACCCTTCGAATGGTCCTTAGCGCTTAGAATTAAATTTAGGTTTATCACCGGTGACAAAGGCTGCCAGAGCGCTTCACAATCCAGCCTGTTCCCACAGATTCTTCAAGGCCGAAGACACTCTTTCTAAAAAATGAAACCGTGCTAGTGTTGAAAATGGAATAGGAGAATGCGGGAATAGCGGGAAGGATAGTCTGAGGGGTACGCACGAACTGAAATCTCGTAATCATATTGAAATCACAGAAAGTGGTTATCTCTATTCCCGATGTGCTTTTTGGGTACCTTTTTTCACATAAAAAAAGGTACGACCTCTAAGGGAAGTTTATCCGATCAATAAAATATCTATTAAAAAAACTCCCTGTATGTCAGGAATAGAAGCAGAGCTTCTGGCTGGGCATTCCAAAGCAGGAACTTTGGAACGAGTTAACGACGTCACTTCGAGCGCAGCGGAGTAAAGCAGGTTTTCGTTCTATATTTTACACACCCCTAATTCCCTCTCAAGAGGGGACTCTTTCATTATTCGTCATTCCTTGTTCGATATTCAATATTCGTTTTCTGAACGCCCCAATTTTCCCTATCATTTCACTATGATATCAGACGACAAAAAAGAGGAAATTCGTGCGGCGGCGGACATCGTGGATGTAGTCGGCGATTATGTGAAGCTCAAGAAATCGGGTAGCGGATTTGTAGGACTTTGTCCGTTTCATGATGAGAACACACCTTCGTTTCATGTCACGCCTCGTCTGGGTATCTACAAATGTTTTGGATGCGGCGAAAGCGGCGACGTTTTTAACTTTGTGATGGAGATGGAGGGTATCGGATTTCCGGAATCGCTCCGAACGCTTGCCGAACGGTACGGAATTGATATTCCTCAAGATCACTCGGAAGAGGACAACGAAGCCACTAAAAAACGGGAAGGCGTTCTGCACGCATTGAAGTTTGCAGGACTGTTTTACAATCGCCAGCTGCTGGAATCTCCCGAAGCGGAAAAAGCGCGATCTTATCTCGATAACCGCGGTTACCCGGTAAAAATCTGGAAGAATTTTGGATTGGGATATGCCCCCGGCGGTTCCGCACTTTTGAAAGAGGCTCAAAAAGAGGGTATAGAAGAGCAGTATTTATTAGAAGCCGATCTGATCAAACGCAGCAATCGAGGCGACGGATATTTTGATTCTTTTCGTGACCGATTGATGTTTCCCATTTTCAATCCATCCGGAAAACTGATCGCCTTTGCAGGTCGCATTCTGAATGAGAATAAGAAGACGGCAAAGTATATCAACTCCTCGCAGACGATGGTCTACAACAAGAGTGAGGTGGTGTATGGGGTCAACTTCTCGAAAAATGAGATTCGAAAAGAGGAGGAGGTGATCCTGGTTGAGGGCTACACAGATGTAATTACAATGCATCAAAAAGAGATCAAAAATGTGGTGGCATCGAGCGGGACGTCTCTCACGGCCGGACAGATTAAGATTTTACAGCGCTATGGAAATCGTATTGTGATGATTTATGATGCGGATACTGCCGGTCAAACTGCGATGGAGCGAGGAATGAATATCGCGTTGGAACAGGGGATGGAGGTCAAGTTGATGGAATTGCCCGAAGGCGAAGATCCCGATTCGTTCGTGAAGCAATATGGGAAAGAATCCTTCAACGATTTTAAGAAAGAGCACGCGGAAGATTTCATCACCTTTACGATTCATAAAGCCGAGAACGCCGGGAAGATGGAGAGTCCGGGCGACCGCTCATCAGTCATCAAACAGATTTTGGATAGCATCGCCCGAATTCCCGAAGAGCTGGACCGGCAAGTTTATGTACAGCATCTGCATCAAAAAACACAGATGTATCGAAAAGGATCGGACCGGGAGCTTTTTCAACAGTTGGATATGATTCTCAAAGAGCGAAAGAAACAGCAGAGATTTTCAAAGAGAAGAGAAGACTATTCCCGGCAACGAAATGCAGAATCATCCGTACCGATCCAGGATGAGCAAGCGAGTCAGCCATCAAAACAAAATGAGGCCCGACATCGAAAGCGTCCGCACTATGAGTTGGAGATCATTCGGCTTTTGCTTCAGTTCGGCGAAAATATGCGTCGGTTTGTGGGACATAATATTGGTGAAGATCATTTTGAAGATGAGCAAGTGAAAGCTTTTTTCAGCGATATTATGCAGCGGCATGTGAATGAGGAAGAGATATCCGTTGAGCATTATATGAATCGTGAAAGTCCGTATCCGTCTCTATTGGGAGATATTTTGGTAGACCGGCATTCCATCAGCGAAAAATTTGCAAAGCGTACCGGCAGCGAGTACCGAAAAGACAGAAATCCGATTCTCTCCGCTAAATCAGCGATGAAACCGTTGCGGCTTGCCTACTGCGAACGACGAAAAGATGACATCTCAAGAAGAATCGTTCAGGCTTCGACAGAAGAAAAGGAAAAAATGATGGGGATGCTGAGTAAACTTCAGAAGGAGATCACCCGCATCAAGAAAACAGCCTCGGATGACCTGTTTGATGACCCGGAATTTATGAAAGGATCGGAAATTGAGACAAAGAAGAGCTTTGAGTATCAGATGAAAAGCGAGATCGAAAAGGGATCACAAAAATAAAAAAACCCACAGGTACGATTAACGCACACTGCGGGTTTGGATCTGGTGCAACATGGGATTCTTTAGTTCAAATAAATTTTTGCACCAAAAGAAACGGCTTCAAGATATTCGGCATCGTCATTCAGAGGGATGTTTGCCTCCAATAACAGATCCACAGGTGCATTAGGTACGTGGTAATCCAAGCCTACCGGCAACAGAAACGAATCTAGCGTCACATCGTCATTTATAAAGAGCGGCTGATAGTTTAAGCCGGTGTATAAACTTAATGGATCAAAATGCTTGCTGAGATTTAAGCCAAACTTTAAGCCTGTTTCTGATTGCGTATAGGCTCCGGCAAGTAACGCGGCAGAAATTGAACTGTTCGGTTCAGATATTAAATTATACTCCAGATGTCCGCCTATATATACATCTTCCTGGAAAGCTCCCACTTTAAAGTGACCTGTGAGACCTCGTGAGAAGCCATATGCTCCTCTGAACATCATCATAAAATCATCCTGGGCGGAAAGAATTACAGGCTGAAGCCCCACAAGAAAAGTTCCTTTCTCGAGGGTTCTTGCATCTGTAAAGAATCCGTCTTGAGCATTTACGGTTTTAACTCCTGAAATTAGAAATAATAGTAGTGCTGTAGAGAGTATGTATTTCTTCATAAGATTTATTTGTTAGAATTCAATTAATTAAATCGAATTAATATTGAGATGTTCCAACATTGGTCTGCAGCATCTGCGTTCAACTAATATTCAGAGCAAAAAAATTTGGAGTTTAAAGCACTTCAGATTACTATGGATGAACTTTCTAACCTAATTCAAATCTCATGAACAAGTCTATTTGCCTGCTCGCAGTACTATTTTTTCTATCGTTCAATATGGCCTATGGTCAGAATAACTCAGATGAAGAGGATGACGATAAAGGTCTCTATATTGGTCTTTCACTGTTAGGAACGAGCTTTGATGTTCCTGAATTTAGTGATGACAGAGATACGGGCGGAGGTCTGGGGCTTAAGATTGGCTACAATTTTAACACGAACGTAGGGATTTTTGCCAATTTGGACGGGTCGAATATGAGCCCGGATGTTGGAGAAGATTATGCGCTTGCACATGTGGATTTAGGAGTAGAAGGCCGTGTGGGTGATTCAGATTCCAGTTTCAGGCCTTACGGAAGAGCTTCTCTATTGGCCGCTGTTGCTCAATACGATGCCGAACAGGGCGATATTGAAATCAGCGGTGGGGGTGCCGGTTTGGGAATTGGCGTCTACTATTTTGTGAACAACAATTTCGCCATTGATCTCGGATACACCCACAGCTGGATAAACGTCAGCGAAGTAAAAGTTGGCTCTGTATCTGTTGAGATTGATGAGAACGCAAACTCCGGGCGATTGGGATTAGGATTCTCATATCATTTCTAAGTCTTTTTTAGTGGTAAACAACGTTTTGGGATAATAAGTAGTTGAAGAGTGTCCCCTTTGCCGTGTCCCGAGACGTCGGGGAAGGGGCAATGGGGGATGATTTCTCAAGATTTTGGTTCAATTCATGAGTATAAAGTCAATTAGAGTTCCCGTGGCCATCCCCCTGAATCAACGTTGTTGATTCTCTCCCCCTTCAAAGGGGGATATTTAAGAAGCATCGTCGTATTTATATCTATTCTGACTCCAT
>CAYRDO010000160.1:0-9883 GCA_964422985.1 uncultured Rhodohalobacter sp.
AAGAAACTGTCCAAAATTCTTGGTATATTACACACATCAAATAAATGTAAACTGCGCTCACTACCATGAAATACGTTATTATTGTTTTTGCTATTCTAATGCTCATCTCACCAACACCCGTAGAAAATGACGCTGAAGAGAGGAATGATTTCTATATCTCGAATCGTGAACCTTTGATCCAGGAACCGTATATCCAGCTTCCAATTGGTGACATCAAACCAAAAGGTTGGTTGCTGGAACAGCTAAAACGACAAAAGTCGGGATTGACAGGAAATCTGGATGAGGTGTATCCACAGGTTGTGGGTGAATCCAATGGCTGGCTGGGCGGTGATGGCGATGGCTGGGAGCGAGGTCCTTATTGGCTGGACGGTTTGGTTCCGCTCGCATACATTTTGGATGATGAGGAGTTGAAAGCTAAAGCTCAAAAATGGATTGAGTGGAGTTTAGAAAATCAGAGATCGGACGGGTATTTCGGACCGATTCCCTTTGAAAGTGAGCCTGAACCAACGCAAGGAGTCCAGAAAACTCCACGGGAAGATTGGTGGCCAAAAATGGTGATGCTAAAAGTGCTCAAACAATATTACATGGCTACCGAGGATGAGAGAGTTTTGGATTTGATGACTAACTATTTTCGATATCAGCTTGAACATCTGACAGAGCAGCCGTTGGATAACTGGTCGTATTGGGGGAATCGTCGCGGGGCGGATAATCTGATGGTTGTGTATTGGCTTTATAATCACACCGGTGATGAATTCCTGTTAGAGTTAGGAGATCTGATTCATTCTCAAACCTATGAATGGAAAAAGGTGTTTGAAGATGGGCGAATCGCAAATCTGAATCCGGTGGCTCATTTGCACACGGTAAATCTCGCGATGGGGTTGAAAGCACCGGTCATTTACTATCAAAAAAATCAAGATGAAGAATCTATTCAATCTGTGAAAGAGGGCTTGGCAGATTTGAGAAATGTGCACGGCTTTGTATCCGGACTCTTTGGTGCTGATGAAAATCTTCACGGAAATTATCCGACACAAGGAACTGAGTTTTGCACGGTGGTGGAGATGATGTACTCGTTTGAGCAAATAGCCCGCATCACAGGTGATACATATTTTGCTGATTACCTGGAAAAAGTGGCTTTTAATGCACTGCCATCTCAGCATGATGATCATTTTCAAACCCGGCAATATTTTCAGCAGGCAAACCAGGTAAAGATCAGTCACGAGGTTCGGAATTTCTATAACGATGCGAATGCACAGCTCTGTTTTGGCGTACTGACCGGCTATCCATGCTGTACCACAAATATGCACCAGGGATGGCCGAAATTGGTTCAGAACCTCTGGTATGCTACGCAGGATAATGGTCTTGCTGCAATGATCTATTCCTCGAATGAAGTGACTGCAAAAGTTGGTGATGGGACTGAAATCAAGATTATTGAGGAAACAGATTATCCATTCAAAGAAGAAGTGAATTTTACGATTCAAACTCCGAATGATGTTGAGTTTCCCTTTGAATTGAGAATCCCGGGTTGGGCTGAAACCGCAACGATTGAGATTAATGGAGAAACGTGGAAAGAGATTGAAGGTAATTCAGGGCAGATGGTAAAAATCGAGAGAACTTGGTCTGATGGAGATGAGGTAACATTGCATCTCCCGATGGATATTCGATTGAGCCGATGGGCGGAACAATCAGTCGGGGTAGAAAGAGGGCCATTAGTTTACGCTCTGAAAATTGGTGAACAATGGGAACAGAAACCACCTGAAGAGGGAAATTGGAGAATTCAGAATCCATACAACGAGGTCTATCCGACGACTCCCTGGAACTTTGGATTGACAAATGATGCGGTGAATAATTCCATTTTTGAGATTGTATATACGGATAAGATGACAGATTATCCGTGGAATTTAGAGAATGCCCCGGTTGAGATTAAGACAAGTGGAAAGCAGATACAAGAGTGGACGATGTACAAGAATTCGGCAGGTCCGTTACCGGCGAGTGGTCAACATCTCTACGGACACCAAGCCAGCACTGCAGATGTTCCAGCTGAAGAAATTACGCTGATTCCGTATGGATCTACCACGCTAAGGATTTCACAATTTCCGGTCGTGGAGTGATTGAATGAGACACTTTCGTAATTAGGTTATGGATTGATTGACCGATCGATAAAAGTCCCTTCTTGAGAGGGGATTTAGGGGTGTGTAGGAATTGGTTTAAATACTATTAATGAAACTTGATCACGCAAACACACTTCTCTTTAATCTATAGTCGTGGTTGAAACTGTCTCCTCTCGAGAGAAAAGTTTATACCTCGCCCTTCAAATACTTCTGCCGAACTGGTTCGTCCAGTTTTTCGATGGCATAACGAAGCATGGTTCGGGGCATCTGTTGATGGTGTTTATCCAAAAAATTTCTAAGTAACTCTTCATACTGTTTTCCAATTTCTCTCAGCATCCAGCCTGATGCTTTGTGAATGAGATCTTCGGGGGCACCCAGGTATTTTTCGGCAAGCTCAAGAGTCAGATCAAAGTCGCCATGATCCACAAAATAAAAAGTAGTCATGATGGCAATTCTCCGTTCCCAGAGATCATCTGAATCAGAAAGTTTGTGCAAAATCGATCGGTCCTGATCGTACTCAAACAGAAAATGACCGGCGATATACTTCGCGGATGAATCAACCAGATCCCAATTGTTCACTCCCTCTAAATTGTTGATATAAAACTGATAGATCTCTTTATGATCTTCAAACTTTTTAGCTTTTTCATACTTGTAAACAAGGATCAAAACTGCGGTTAATCGTACCTCGTGATAGGGAGATTGGAGGAGTTTAGAAACTTTATCAAAAGAGATTTCTCTGTACTTTTTTGCGATTTTTCTCTGGTTGGGAACCCGAATTCCCAGAAACTGATCTCCTTCTCCATACTCACCTTTACCTGATTTAAAGAATCGACCGCTATGCTCCGCTATTTCAGGGTTGGCGATCTCTTTTAGAGCTTTTACTACATCTTCAGATCGGCTCATGAATCAAGAATATAAGCGCTTGCAATTTCTTTATACTTGTCAACCTGATCATCAATCCATGACTGATCGTAGCCCATTTCGTCCGCCATTAATTTGGCTACTTTTGGCGCCATTGAAACACTGGCTTTGGCATCTAAAAGTAATGCCCGGGTTCTTCGCGATAGCACATCCTCAACCGTCATCGCCATTTCATTTCTTACTCCCCAAATCACCTCAGCTTTCAAATAGGGAAGACGTTCATGAAGTTTTTCACCCAATTCTACATTTTCATTGACGAGTTTATTGATCTCAACCCGGTCAGATCCATAATGGTGCAGCGGATCATCGGGGTCGATATTTTTAAGCCAGCCATGAATTCGCAAGTTCTCCGTAACGCACTCCTGAACATTCAATCCGGCCACAGTTGCCGCCTGATCAACAGTATCCTGAGCCATTTTTCGATAGGTGGTCCATTTTCCACCGGCTATGGTTACGAGGCCAGATTCAGAAATCATCAGAGAATGGTCTCTCGAAATAGAAGATGTATCCTTGCCATCCCCTGATTTTACCAAAGGCCGCAGTCCGGCAAATACACTTCGTACATCTTTTCGGGTTGGGTTCCCGGTGAGATATTGAACGGCATGTTTTAGGATAAAATCTATCTCTTCGTCATGTGCTTTTGGTTCAAGAGTTGGTTTATCGACTAATGTATCTGTGGTTCCGACCACAATTTTGCCATTCCACGGAACGGCAAAAAGAACCCGGCCATCATCTGTATGAGGAACCATGATGGCTGATTCACCCGGAGAAAATTCTTTATCTATGACCAAATGTACACCCTGGCTTGGAGCAATTATCGGCTTCTTATCGGGATTATCCATCTGCAAAACGTTATCCGTAAAAACACCTGTGGCATTAACAACCACCCGTCCGTTTATGTCAAAGCTTTCCCCGCTGAGTTGATCTTCCACACTAACACCATCAATCATTTTATTGGATTTGAGAAGCCCGGTTACTTTTACATAGTTCAACAATGTGGCGTCATGTTCAGCCGCAGTTTGAACTAAGTTTATAGCCATTCGTGAATCATCAAACTGTCCGTCGTAATAAATAACACCGCCCCGAAGTCCTTTTCGTTCAAGTGTTGGTAGCCTTTCGATTGTATCTTCGAGCGAAAGGTTTTTCGATGGGCCTAAACCAAGCTTTCCGGCCAGCATATCATACACTTTCATTCCAACGCCGTAAAACGGACCTTCCCACCAATCGTAATTGGGAACAATAAATGATTGATTATGAACAAGATGTGGGGCATTTTGAATCAGCAAACCACGCTCTCGAAGAGCCTCAAGAACCAGCGAAACATTTCCCTGCTGAAGATATCGAACGCCGCCATGAACCAATTTAGTCGAGCGGCTGGACGTTCCCTTCGCGAAATCGTGCTGTTCCAAGAGGAGAGTACTGTACCCGCGTGAAGCAGAATCCACCGCAACGCCGAGTCCCGTAGCACCGCCACCGATTATAATTACATCAAAATAACCCGCCTTATCTTTGGCGGTTTTCAGCATTTCTTCTCTGTTTAAAAGCATAATTTATTGGATTTACTAATAAAATTTTGGGTATGTAAGTCTCCCTTTTGAGGGGAGACAGAGTTTTTCTAATCGTTCTTGAAAAACTCAGAGGGGTGTTCCTGAGCAAGTTATGGTCATACCCAGAGTTCACACGACATTCGTTGTGCTCACTTTCCCCCTTCGAAGGGGGAGTTTCTTCTCCGTCCCAAGCAGAACTTCGGCACGAGTATTAATCATCAAAATCCATTTTTTCAGACCATGATCGAGTCGCTTTCAGAGCTTTCTTCCAGCCACCAATTAATTCTGAAGCTTTATTCTTATCCATCTCAGGATCAAAACGCTTATCCTCCTGCCACTGTTCATTTATCTCTTCGTGACTTTCCCAATATCCAACAGCAAGCCCTGCAAGGTAAGCAGCTCCCAAGGCGGTCGTTTCAAGAATTTTTGGCCGGATCACAGGTGCCTGTAAAATATCAGCCTGGAATTGCATCAAAAGATTATTAGCAGTTGCCCCACCGTCAACGCGTAGTTCTTTGATCTCAATTCCAGAGTCAGATTGCATCGCTTTTAAAACGTCCATCGCCTGGTATGCAATGCCCTCTAAAGCCGCCCGGGCAATGTGTCCGGAGTTTGAGCCGCGAGTCAATCCAACAATCGTACCGCGTGCATGTTGATCCCAATGAGGAGCGCCGAGTCCGGCAAAAGCGGGTACAAGATAGACGCCATCATTATCATCTACAGATTTAGCAAGTTTCTCGACATCGGCGGATTTTCGAATCAACCCAAGTTCATCTCGTAACCACTGAACCACTGCGCCTGCAATAAAAATACTTCCCTCCAGAGCATATTCAACCTTTCCATCAACTTCCCAGGCAACCGTGGTCAGTAGATTATTTTTAGATTTGATTGGCTGCTCTCCGGTGTTCATTATCATAAAACAGCCGGTTCCATACGTGTTTTTCACCATGCCTTTGTCGATACAACGCTGACCAAAGAGAGCCGACTGCTGATCACCCGCAATTCCGGCAATCGGTACTTCTGCATTCAAAACGGTTGAGTTCGTTTTGGCATAGACCTCACTGGATGATTTTACTTCAGGAAGCAGGCTTTCGGGAATCTCGAGCAATTCGAGTAGCTCCTGATCCCACTCCATGTCGTTGATATTAAAAATCATGGTTCGGGAAGCGTTCGTAACATCTGTAACATGGGTAGCGCCGTTTGTAAAATTCCAGATGAGCCAGGTATCCATGGTTCCAAATGCCAGCTCTCCATTTTCGGCTCGTTCCCGAACGCCATCAACATTATCCAGAATCCATTTGATCTTCGTGCCCGAAAAATAGGAGTCGATCACCAAGCCTGTTTTTTCCTGGATCATTCCGGCATATCCTTTTTTCTTCAGGTGATCGCAATAGTCCGATGTGCGCCGATCCTGCCATACAATGGCGTTATAAATAGGCTTTCCGGTTTTTCGATCCCATACTAAAGTGGTTTCCCGTTGATTGGTGATGCCAATACCTGCAATATTTGAGCCGTCCAATTCTGCACCCGTGATCGCCTCGGTGGCAACTCCCGCCTGAGTCGACCAAATTTCTTTTCCGTCGTGTTCAACCCAACCGGCTTTCGGGTAAATCTGTTTAAACTCTTTTTGAGCGGTCGATACGATTTCACCTTTATGATTGAAGACGATGGCTCTTGAGCTGGTTGTTCCCTGGTCGAGAGCTAAAATGAACTGCTTTGCCATGTTATGGCCTCCTGGTTGGTTAGCAATGTTAAAAAATATGGTTTGGTAATTTGTGAAACCGCTTCCTGAAAATCAATAACACAACCGGTTGATATCTAACAACTTTGCTAAAACTGAATGATTAATTCTTTTAAAATTTAGAATTGTTCCCGTTATTTGAGTTGTTGTTGGTTGGCACTCAATCGATTGGAGCTAAAAATAGATATGAAATGAATTTCTCCGCGCTCAATTTTATTGTATTTATCCTCCATTGCCTGATCATTTTAGGGCTCGGTATTTGCATTGTAAAGAAAAAATGGTCTACGACTTTTAAGCTGAACTCCGTAAAAAGAAAAGCTATACTAAATGTTCTATAAATATAATTTTTGATCAATGCAGTTCTCCACAATTGATACTATTGTATTTTGTATCTATGCCCTGGTAATTGTAGCTCTCGGCCTGTGGGTTTCGCGGGATAAAGAAGGTCACCAAAAAAATGCTACCGATTACTTTTTGGCTGGCAAATCTCTTCCCTGGTGGGCAATCGGGGCTTCACTTATTGCTGCAAATATTTCTGCCGAACAAATTATTGGAATGTCGGGCTCCGGTTTTGCAGTGGGGCTTGCCATTGCTTCCTATGAATGGATGGGGGCGGTAACTTTGATTGTTGTCGGTAAATACTTTTTGCCCATCTTTATCGAAAAGAAAATTTTTACTATTCCCGAATTTGTTGAAAAACGGTTTAATACAACCCTGAAGACCATCCTGGCCGTATTTTGGATTGCACTATTTGTCTTTGTAAATCTTACTACAGTACTCTATTTGGGGGCATTAGCTCTTGATACTATTATGGGCACAGGGGATGGCAGCCTCATGATTTACGCGCTAATAGGCTTGTCTGCGATTGCCGCTGCCTATTCGCTGTACGGTGGCCTTTCTGCCGTGGCATGGACCGATGTGTTACAAGTAGGCTTACTTGTCCTGGGCGGTTTTGTAGTCACCATTGCGGGTCTTGCGAATGTTACCCCGGAAGGGGGCGTTTTTAACGGCTTAGCTCACCTTTATGATGTAGCCGGAGAAAAGTTTACCATGATTCTGGACCGATCGAATCCAGAATTTAATAATTTGCCTGGCATAGCCGTTTTAATTGGTGGAATGTGGGTAGCCAATCTATACTACTGGGGATTTAATCAGTATATCATTCAGCGAACACTGGCCGCAAAATCTCTTAAAGAATCACAAAAGGGGATCATTTTTGCCGGTTTCCTGAAACTGCTAATTCCGTTGATCGTCGTTATTCCGGGTATCATTGTGTACGTGTTGTATACTCAGCCCGAAGGCACAACGCAAATCACCGGTGTTGTCGATGTTTTTACCAGGCCGGATGGAAGTATTCAATACGATAATGCCTATCCGTGGCTTATGAAGGTATTTCTAACACCCGGTTTTTTGGGATTAGTAGTGGCAGCACTTGCAGCAGCAATTGTATCGTCAATGGCTTCGATGCTAAACTCCGTAGCCACGATCTATACGATGGACATTTATATTCCGTACATCAGAAAAGATGCGACTGACAAACAAACAGTTAACATGGGGAGAATTTCGGCCGGAATAGCCTTGATTACAGCCTGCTTTATGGCACCACAACTAGATAATGTTCCACAGGTATTTCAGTACATCCAGGAATATACGGGGATGGTTAGTCCCGGAATACTGGCTGTATTTTTGATGGGATTATTCTGGAAAAAAACGACTTCAAAAGGCGCTATATATGGGGTGTTGGCATCGATCGTTATCGCACTATTTTTAAAAACGCCGGCAGTACAGCTTCCATTTTTGGATCAGATGTTTTACACCCTCATCAGTACCATGGTGATTATTGCGGGTGTCAGCTTAACAACCAATCCTTACGATGAAGATCCAAAAGCTATTCACACGACTGCAAAACTGTTTAAAACCAGCTCTGCTTTTAATATTGGTGCTTATGTTATATTGATTTTAACAGCGATTCTCTATGCAGTATTCTGGTAAGAGTGGAATAGATAACTAAAATATCCGCACATTTTTCGATCAATATTTAAGTACTTATGAAACGGTTAATTGATAATGTGTTTTCGGAGTTTAACCGCAGATTTGACAATGATCCAATCTTGGTAAAAGCCCCGGGACGCGTAAATCTGATTGGCGAGCACACCGATTATAACGAAGGATTTGTTCTGCCTGCCGCGATTGATAAAGTGATCATACTGGGTTTTGCTCTAAATGAATCAAAAAAAGCTCGCCTTTATTCCATTGATATGAAGGAATCCTGTGAGATCGATCTTAAAAAAGATCTCGAGAAAAGCGACCACCACTGGGCGAATTATATTCTTGGTGTTGTGGATCAGCTTCAAAAACGAGGAGAAACAATTGGTGGATTTGATTGCGTCTTTGGAGGCGATATTCCGATTGGCGCGGGACTTTCCTCATCGGCAGCGTTGGAAGCCGGCGTTGTTTTAGGATTGTCGAAATTGTTTGATCTGTCGATTTCTAAAACGGAAATGGCTAAAATTGGTCAGGCCGCTGAGAATCATTTTGTAGGAATGCAATGCGGCATTATGGATCAGTTTGCGAATATCCAGGGCAAAGAGGGGCACGCCCTGAAACTGGATTGCCGATCTTTGGAATTCGAACTCTATCCGTTTCGTCGGTCAGATATTAAAATCATTTTGTGTGATACGAATGTGCATCGGGAACTGACATCGTCTGAGTACAACATCCGTCGACAACAGTGCGAGGAGGGAGTTCGAATCATGAAGAAATATTATCCGGACGTCAAAAGTCTGCGAGACCTGGATCTGCCGAGCTTAAAAAAGCATATGGGTGATTTTAATCCCACGGTTTTCCAGCGATGTAAATTTGTGCTTGAGGAAAACGATCGGGTTGAAGCCGCCTGTGAAGCATTGATAAATGACAATTTAGAAACATTCGGAAAGTTGATGTACGAATCTCACTATGGTCTCAGAGATTTGTATGAAGTCAGTTGCAAAGAGTTAGATGCTTTGGTTGAAATCGCCGAAACATTGGATGGAGTTTACGGTTCTCGCATGATGGGCGGCGGGTTCGGAGGATGTACCATCAACCTCGTAAAAAAGGAGTTTGTCGATGAATTTATCAACTCCATGGAGACTCAATACAGAAAAAAAGTTGGGGATGGTTTAGAGATCTATCAGGCGTCCATCAGTGACGGAACCAAACAAATTTTTAAGGATTCTGCTTTATGAGTTTAGATTTTTCTGAGCATCCACATCGACGTAAAAATATTCTCACCGGGGAGTGGGTGCAGGTAAGTCCGCATCGTGCCAAACGTCCGTGGCAGGGAAAGACGGAAGATCAGGCGAAAGATTCTAAACCTGAATATGATCCCGATTGTTATTTGTGCCCCGGGAATTCGAGAGCGGGAGGCAAGCAAAATCCGGATTACGAAAGTACATTTGTTTTTACGAATGACTTCAGTGCCCTAAAACCGAAAACGCCTTCAGAGATTTTAAATGAGATGATCTTTTGATCGCCAAAGGAGAAAAAGGAATTTGCCGGGTGATCTGTTTTTCGCCGCGGCATGATTT
>CAYRDO010000161.1:0-9855 GCA_964422985.1 uncultured Rhodohalobacter sp.
ATTGGCTACGAAACAGAGAAATACGACGTATCTATGCAGGTTGGCGAACAAGTTCTGTTTCCTGCACTCAGAGATCTCTCGGATGATGAGATCGTTTGCGCCCCGGGGTTTTCATGCCGACATCAAATTTCAGACGGAGTTAAACGAGCAGCCAAACATCCGGCGGAGATTCTGGCGAGTGTGCTTCCGGGTCAGATTAGCGATTCATAAACTTCTTTTGTCTGGAGCGCTGTTTTTTTCCATGAAAATTGCTCCAGCTGTTTGGCTCCTTTTTGAATCAGATCGTTTCTCAGGTTATCATCGTACACCACTTTTATAACCGCTTCCCGGATCTCGCTTTCACTTTTTGGATCGAAATATGCGGCTGCATCTCCGGCAACTTCAGGGAGTGATGTACAATTGCTGCATGCAACGGGACACTCCGCAGCGAATGCTTCGAGAATCGGCAGACCAAATCCCTCGTAAAGCGACGGAAAAACAAAACAACGGCAGTTTTTATAAATATGAGCCAACTCACTATCAGAACAAGATATTTGAATAGCTCTTTCTTCGATATCTTCTTCATCGAAAAACTCTTGTTCCGATTTTTGAAATCTTTCTCCGCCAACACACACCAGGTGTAAATCGATGTCTTGCCTGAGAAGAGGTGTGACTGATTCCAGAAATGTTTGGAAGTTTTTATAACCATTCCGATTTCCAACATATAGGATATACTTTTCAGGAAGCCAATCCAGCTCTATATTCTCAACTTTATCATCATAATTCAGTGAATTACCCAGGTAGATCACATCTATTTTTTCTTCACGGATTCCAAAGAGTTCGACCAAATCATCTTTAGTATTTTGAGAAATGGCAATAACTCTGTCCGCTCTTTCGATCACTTTTTTCTTGTTTTCTGAAGTTTTATCACTCTGAAAAAAATGGTGTGGCAATTTTTCGTGGATCATATCATAAACGGTAACAACCATCGGCTTACTGCCAAGATCCGACAGATAATAGGGGTTGTAATAAGTGGGGTGAAAGAGATCAAATTTTCCCTTCCGAACGCTTCGTTGAGAAGTATATCGATTCAGAAAGTTTTGAATTTGATACTTCTTCTGAAATGATATGTTTGGAAAGAGTTCGGTTCTTATCGAAGTATCAAACTTGGGTACATACCTATTTTTTGAGAATTTTATAGAAGCCTGAATTTTCAGATCGGGTATTTCTTTCAACTCCCTGATTAATTCAGAAAAGTATCTGGAAATACCACCCATTTGCTGGATAATAAAGATCTGGTGGTCGTATAAAATTCTCATCAAATAGTCTATTTGATATCGAGTATTTGATGATATCCCGAGCGACTCCAAAGTTTACTCCCACAGGAGCTGATTGAACTATCTTCCCATGGTCTGATCTTTTTCATAGAGATATTGGCTTAGACCTCATATCCCTCTCGGTAATCCTTATCGAGGTAGCTATTGGCTTCGTCATCATCGAATCGTTCTGTTTCAGGATCCCATTTCAAATCACGGTTCACCCAATAAGCAATATTGGCGATGTTGCAAACCGAAGCAGATCGGTGACCAACCTCAGCCGGGCAAATGGTTTCTTTGTGTTCACGAATTCCATCAATCCAGTTAGCGTAGTGATTGTCGCTGTGGTACAATCGCTCATCCGATGATTTGATCTCGGCTGTAGCAATATTTGCAGGATTTGTTTGCAGGAATTCCCTTGAAACCTGCATGGTTCCTTCCGTTCCGTGGAATTCCACACCGTGTCCCCTGCCGAACTCGTAGTGTTCCATCTCAATACCGTTCGCGTAGATCATTTTGAGTCCTCTCTTGGGTACAGGAGTTTTTGGAGCGATCAGCTCAACCGGACCGGTATCATCCATTCCGAGTGCCCATTGGGCGATATCAAACATATGCGCTCCCCAATCGCACAGAGTTCCGCCGCCGTACTCTTTGTAGTCTCTCCACCGCGGCCAGCTTTGGTTCTGAACAGGAGGTGCTACAATTGAATTAAACACATTCATGGGTGCCGGCCCCACCCATCGATCCCAATCTAAACCTTCGGGCATTGGCTCTTCTTCCAGATCGTACGGAATAGCCGGATCCGTAACACTTACAATCACTTTTTGAATATCTCCCAAATATCCGTTTCGAACCAGCTCGCAGGCGTGACGGAATGACTCCCATGAGCGCTGCATACTTCCGGTCTGCAAAATTACGTCATTTTCTTCTACAGCATTGACCAATTTTCGCCCTTCAACCACGGTATGAGTCAGCGGTTTTTCGCAGTAAATATGTTTGCATGCATTTGCTGCATCAATCGATGCTTTTGCGTGCCAGTGATCCGGAGTGGCCACTACCACAGCATCAATATCATCCCGAGTTAACATATCTTCGTAATTGTGGTAGGTTTGAAATCCACTCCAATTGTTTTGACCGGTTTTCTCTTTGTAATGATTTGTAACCAATTCTTCGAACGCGTCAACTTTGGCTTTGTAAACATCCGAGGCGGCTACGATATCAACATTGTCGAGTGCCAACATCCCGTTAGCGAGAGTTGGACTCAGGCGGCCCGTCCCGATAAATCCGAGTGAAAGTTTATCGCTGGGAGCAACTCTCTTTCCTCCTAAAACCGAACTTGGCACAATGGAAAGTCCGGCTGCTGCTATTAATGATGAGCCGATAAATTTTTTACGTGAAATGTGGTTACTCATGAATGTGTAGGTTCTTTTTTGATTGGTTAAGGTCTCTTTGATTTAAAGGAAATTCTCAACTTAATCAAATCAAAAACTCTCTGAGAAGCAGATTATACTCCCCGAAATGAAAGCACTCTACATTTCCAACCCTTATAACCTAATTCAGAACCTGAAGTTTGTGATTGTTTTTCTGTTTATATGCCATCATCACAATGTTCATCATCTCTTCGAGGCTGAATGTGCCCGAATTGAGAATCAGGTCGTAATCAGAAGATTTTGAGATATCTTTTTTGAAATAATATTGAACAAATGCCTCTCTTTCTGCGTCCGTTCGTTCAATAATCGATAGTGCTTCGTCTTTTTCAATACCTTTTCTTGCGGCATAATCTACCACTCGTTTTTCCAACGGAGAAACGATTCTTACATGCAGAGAGTCTGGATTTTTACAAATATAATTCGCCCCCCGACCCACAATAATGGCATTTCCGCGATCCTCAATTGTTTTTATGACTTTCTTAAGTGAACGGAGATAACTGACATTTGTATTCACATTTTTCATAAAACCGGCAACCATATCCTCAATAAGTTCCCGATGGTTTTCATCTAGTTCTTCAATCGTTTTTTCATTGCTTCCAAGCTGTTCCGCCATCTCTCCAAGGATGTTTTGGTCCCACACCTTAAATCCAATTTTCTCTCCCATAAATACTGCAAGTGTGGCACCCAAAGCACCAAATTCCCTTGAAATGGTAATAACGGGAAGTGACTCTCCAGCAGGGGAAATGATTTTTTTCTTTCCGGAATTTTCACGCTCCCATGCCAAAATCTGCTCATTGATAATTTTATTCAGAATATTTGCCATAACCACTCCGTCTTTTTAGGAACATTTGTTTTGTGAAAAAACTACAACGTATGAATTTACAACGGATAAAAACTTTATCGCGTGTGAAACTTCTGCAAGTTGTTGACCAACACTCACATATACACCAAACCTAGCTTACTATTCGAGATTTTCAACTACTATCAGGTTACTTGTAATTAAAATCAGTTTCTCATTCCGCCGCGATCAATTAATTCCCGGGCACTGGTAAGAGCCGAGTCTGTAATTTTTTCACCACTCATCAAACTTGCTACTTCGTGGATATGTTCCTCATCAGAAAGCGGAAGAATTTTAGTAACAGTCCGCTCGTCTTCCTCAACCTTCTGTACTTTGTAATGTTTGTGAGCCTGGCTGGCTATTTGGGGCTGATGCGTAATCGCTACAATCTGACACATCTCGGAAAGTTTGCGCATCACACGCCCCACTTTCTCGGAAATCTCACCGCTGATGCCAGTATCAATCTCATCAAAAATCATCACCGGAAGCTTTTGCTCGCGTGCTAAAATGGATTTGAGCGATAACATCACACGGCTCACCTCTCCGCCCGACGCAATTGCGGCCAGCGGTTTGGGATCTTCACCTTTGTTTGTAGAGATAAAGAATCGCACGTCATCGCAGCCATCCTCATCGCAACCTACTTTTTTTTCATCGATGTCAATCCATCCGTTTTCTGAAAATCGCCAGTCAACATTCACCCTGAATTGACCGTGTTGGATACCAAGGTTTTTGAGCGATTTCACTATTTCTTCTGATAGCTGACGGCCGATAGATTTTCTTTCTTCATGCAGATCTATAGCTTTTTCCTTTAAAATCTTCGCCTGATCCCGGATTTTCTTCTCAATTCGTTCGATCTCAAGATCAAAATTTTCGGCTACATTCAGTTCCGCTTTAATGTCGTTGAGGTAAGCAATCAAATCCGGAATAGAACGCTGGTATTTTTTTTGAAGCCGGTTCAATTCCGATTGTCGCTGACGAAGTTTCTCCAGCCTCTGAGGATTAAATTCAATTCCATCCCGGTAACGCTCGGCAAATTGTATCGTTTCCTGGATGCTGATTCTGGCCGTCGTCACTTCCTGCAGATACGTTTCAAACTCCGGCTCAATTCGTGCCATATCTTCCAAATGTAACTTGATGGTATTCAGCATATCCATCAGGCTCACATCATCACCATTTCCGATCTCCGTAATGGCCGCTGCTTTTTGATCGAGATCTTCAGCATTATCCAACAAATTCATTTCTGCTTCGAGCTCTTCCTCCTCATACTGATCGAGTTCAGCCGCTTCCAGTTCTTTTACCTGGAACCTGTAGAGCTCGGTTTTGTCCTTTAGTTCGCGCTCTTTTTTCTTGAGATCACGCAAATGTTTCTGCAGATCCTGCATCGTCTGATACTCTTTTTGATACTCTTTGAGCACCGGCTCAATCGAATCAAACTGATCAATCACTCCTTGGTGATGTTCCTCTTTCAAAAGTAATTGATGATCATATTGTCCATGCAGGTCCACAAGTTGATCTCCCACCTGCTTCAACACTGAAATATTCACCGGCGTATCATTGATAAATGCCCGACTTCCGTTCTGACGAATCTCCCGCCGAAGGATCAGTTCCTCTCTGTAATCAACCGACTGTTCTTCCAGAAGTGTTTTCAGATAATCGTTCTCACCCACAAAAATGGATGCTTCCGAAATCGCTTTATCCGCTCCTTTTCTGATGACATCCGTGTCGGCACGCTCACCCAAAATCATATGCAGAGCCCCGATAATAATCGATTTACCCGCGCCGGTTTGTCCCGTAAGAACATTCAGCCCGGCCTGAAATTGAACATCCAGTTCATCGATCAGTGCGAAGTCTTTGATGTAAAGAGATTTGATCATTTTTGTGAATGTTGAATGATGAGTTTTAAATGTTGAATGCTACCAAATCGTAGAGTGGTATTCAATATTCAAAAATCATAAATCATCACTCCTATTAGTAAGAACCCATAAATAGAAACCACTTACAAAAATTCCCGCAACAAAGATCAATCCTTTAGATATAAGCCACCCTGTCCCAAGCCATAATGAAATGGTCGGCTCACCAAAAACAAGTGCAGCAAAGATCACCATCAACCCAAAACTTTCGGGCAGCCGATACGGCACATGCATAATATTTTTGCTGTAAATTCCAAGAGTTGTAGCCATCGCGCCATAACTTAAAAGAGTGGCCGTGGCTGAACCGATCATTCCGAAATATGGAATTAACGCAAGGTTAGCGATAATCGTGATAACTGCTCCCATCAGCGTAATTTTGTACAGAATTCTGGTCTTTTCTTTGATAAATACCGCGGATGAAAAGTTGATATACCACCCATGAAACCAATAAGCTAAAAGCAGATATGGCACAATTTCGAGCCCAAGCCAATAATCACTGCCAATCAAAGTAGCGTTCAAAACTGGAACTTCAATGGCAACAATTTGCTCTTTAAAAAGGGCGACAACTAAAAATAATATGGCCGAAAAGGCATTGTACCAGATAAACGCCTGACCAAACACTTTTGGAGATTCTTCATCATCCGCATGACGCATGAAAAACGGCTGCCACGCCATTCGGTACATCTGAACCAACAACAGCATGAAAACCGCCAATTTGTAGCACGCGTTGTAAATCCCCACGATATCTTCCGGGGTGATATTAGTTCCATACAACTGTGTTGCAACATCCGGATCCATATTATTCAGAAAAAACCGATCCAATACTTCGTTAATGGCAAACCCGATTCCGGCGGGCACAAACGGCCAACCAAATTGAATCACTTTCTTCATCCAGTCGCTATTCCAGGTGCCTTTGAACAGATCTGTAGTTAGCACCCAAACCACCATCGTTACAAACATTGAGGCGGATAGATTAGCGATAAATACCGCTTCAATACCATAATTCAATCCTAAAATCAGGTAAAAATTAAGCGCCAGATTTATGATGACATGCACTAATTTCAACGCTGCGAATGGAATCGTTTTTCGCACAAGTCTCAACTCCGCAAGTGGTACAATTCCAAGCGTATCAAACCATACAATTCCCAGCATTAACAGGAAAATGCCAGAGCTTTCCGGTCCCAGATTAAATTGATGTAAAAGCCACGGCATCATCAACCATAGAAACAGACAAAGAATGCTTGCAAAACCAAGAAGGCTAAGCTGGATGGTTTTGAAAATGTTGGCGGCTTCTTTCCTGTTTTCGGCATAACGCAGATAAGCGGATTCCATCCCAAACGTAAAGACCACATTCAGAAATGTTATGGCCGCATAGACCAACCCCACAATTCCGTATAAGGCGGTGGAAAAAACATCGGTGTAGAACGGAACTAACAGGTAGTTGATGAATCGCGCCAGCACATTACTAACGCCATAAATCAGCGAATCGGAAAAGAGTTCTTTAAGTTTTTGCACCGTTTATTTTTTCGAGATGAGTTGAAGAGCCGCCTGCACTCCCAGCACATAACTGTT
Organism: uncultured Rhodohalobacter sp.; assembly: GCA_964422985.1. Classification (GTDB taxonomy): domain Bacteria; phylum Bacteroidota; class Rhodothermia; order Balneolales; family Balneolaceae; genus Rhodohalobacter. The sequence goes on from CAYRDO010000161.1 coordinate 7,046, forward strand.
GATTCCAAATCCCGTGATGATTCCATCCATCGCTTTGCCTGTAATGGATCTCTCGCGAAATTCATCCCTGGCATGAATGTTTGAAATGTGTACTTCCACCTTGGGAATGCTTACAAGTTCCAACGCATCATGAATCGCTACGGAGGAGTGAGTAAATCCACCCCAATTTGCCACGATCGCATCAATAGTTCCGGATCGCGCAGATTGAATCGCGTCAATCAAATCTCCCTCGTGATTACTCTGAACGAAAATAAAATTGTGTTCGGGAAAACTGTCCTCAAGATGTTTTTCTATATCTGAAAGGGTCTCTGTTCCATATGTGTTTTCATCCCGTTGACCCAAAAGATTTAAATTTGGTCCGTTTAAGATCAGGAATTTCATAAGCGAACCTCATCTGCAATAGCTTTCGCCAACACTTCCATCTTCTCTTTGGGAACATCTACTTTATTTCTGAGAGATACATTTTGGTTCTCTTTATAAATAGGCACCAGATGAATGTGTGCATGCGGAACTTCAAGCCCTTCCACTATCACGCCTGTGCGAATCGGGTTCAAAGCCTGATCAATTGCATGTGCTATTTTTTTAGCGAGTATCATTGTCTGGCTCAAATCGTCATTCGAAAGATCGAACAGATAATCCGTTTCCTGCTTCGGAACTACCAGGGTATGCCCCTCAGCAATTGGGTTGATGTCCAGAAAGGCGATATGTGTTTCCGTTTCTGCAACTTTATAGCACGGAATATCTCCTCGAATTATTTTTGTGAAAATTGTAGCCATAGCATTAAATTTATGGAATTGAAATAGAATGTATTTGTTTGCGTTAAAATAAACAGAAAGTCGCTGTTGTGCATGTATATAAACCAACAAGCTCTGCCAACAATATCAACAAATTCGTGAAGAAGTTTAAAAATTAGACTTCTTCGTTTGATTTTCAATTGGCAAAACTCTTATCTTTAGAGTCTTTGACAAGAAGGAAATACTTGTTGAATCGGTAGCTCAGTTGGTAGAGCAACGGCCTTTTAAGCCGTGGGTCGAGGGTTCGAGCCCCTCCCGATTCACGCTTTAGAGCAAACATTTTATTAAGAATCTCTCTTGATTAACCTCTATCGGCTGATACCCGGTAGGGGTTATTTTTTTAGGGTATACTTACCCACCAATTCTTACCATATTTTTGAAAAAAGTTCCGAAGATTTTGAAAAGATCCGAAGCATTTGGCTGTTGAATCCAATTCGCTGTTAAATTTTTTGGGATCATGAACATATTTGCCCAGCAAAAAAGGCAATCGACAGCATTTTATTCAATCGTAACGTAAGGTCTCAATTTTTGCATGGTTACCGGACCGATTCCACGGATATTGGTCAACTCATGCACATCTTTAAACAGACCGTTTTCTAATCGATACCGCACAATTCTTGCAGCATAGGCGGGACCAATTCCGGTTAGGGCCTGTAGAGTTGATCATTAGCAATATTTATGTTGATGGGAAACGTCACATCCCTCTCATTTCCATCACTTCCTAACTCTACACGAGCGATTTTCTCGCCCACACATTCGGGATTTTGCCACATTCCAAGTCTCAACCCCTTTGCTAGTCTTGTATACCGTTGAAATGTGTCAATTGAATCCGTATGCTGACGAAAATAGGGGGTCCACTCACCAAACCCTTTTTTGATGAGTTCTGAATTCAGGTTGATGATATTTCCGTCCACGCCCCGAGCCTGAACGTATGCTCGAAATGAACCATATCGTGATTCGGGAATACCTGAATCATATCCTTGCAACCGAACCTCCTTATCCTCTAACAAATTGGATAAGTATACAGCGGCTTGTCCTGAAAAGTATTCCGATGAATCTTGCCCAGCATAAATTCGCGGAGCATCAACTCCAAGCAAACGAACCGGGTATCCAAACCCTTCAGCGAGCTCAATTTCAAAAAGATTACCATCAATCACATCTGCCACCGGGTACCATTGATCTGTGTAAATTTGCGGAACCGGTGGAGATGATTTTCCGGTGGATCGATTCATCGCTCCCATAAAATCCTGGTAATATTGATTGGCAATCATTGGGGAGTGAATGATCAGCAAATTCTCATCATTATTTTCTTCTGCGTTTCTCGAATAATTGTAGGAACCCGCAATCGCAATGCCACCATTATTTTCGAACGGCTGGGTGACATCAATCAGCATGATTTTGCTGTGCAGTGTTCTCAGTTCATTTGCCTCTCTGATATTTCTCGTTCCCAATTGTGCCTCCGGGGTGGCCCAAATCACACCTGAATTTCTATACTGTGCATAAAATCGCGGGTCGATCAGTCCCTGCAGTTTAATGCCATCTTCAAACGATCGCTGCCACATCTGTTGACTCATCGGAATATCGTGAGTGATTGCAAATGCCAGGAAATTGACATCATACTGAGCTTCATTTCTGATCAGCTCATGAATTCTTTCTCCGGGTGAGGGTTCGGTATCATCTCGATTGATGGGCGCAAAAAAGAGCTCAACCTTTGTTGAATCAACATAGAAAGTATTCTCTCCGATGTATTTTTTGTCTTTATGATACCGGGCCAATTCGGGGTTTGGAACCTCTCCGTCTCCGCCCCACATCTGCAAAAACTCTTTGTGATAAGCTTCGGCAATCTCACTGTCTTTGATGACTATTGTGTTGTTTGTGTTGATTGGCCCCGTGTAGGTGAGATTCATCGAGCCCGTCCAAATGTAATCATCCTCCGGATCTTCACTTAGTTTATCGAAAACAGCAAATTTGTTATGCATATCATAACTGGCGCCCGTCAAAGGGTTTGACGTCACC
>CAYRDO010000162.1:0-8573 GCA_964422985.1 uncultured Rhodohalobacter sp.
AGACACATAAAAATCTTCAATATCTTTAAGATGATGCTGCAGAATAGATTTTAGAATTTCCGTATTGATCGCCTGGTACTCATGAACGGCAATATTTCTGAAACCCACCATTTTTCTCAACTTCTTTACCTGATCTCCGCTTATCACTCCTGCACGCTCAAGGAGATCAAAATGTTCACGGAGTTGACCCGGAACTCCCAGCCCTTCATCCGCAATCACGTGAGCGGCAAGGTCGATACTGTTTGGACCGCGCGCTGGAGGTTCAGAATAAAAATCTCTTGCGTATCAATATCTTCCAGGGTTTTCGGGTCTAATACCGTTACCTGCTCAATTCGTTTGAGACATCTCTGTATCGAATTGACTTTTGCAAGAACAACATCTTTGTCAACCATAAATTCTGGCCCGATCTATTTTTTCCTCTATGACTGAACGCGTGATTTTTAGATCACAATATTCGTTGAACGTTTGTACAAAAAAGCGATTGGCTTCTTTCCTGTCCGGCACAAGCAGTTTTTCCCCCTTTTTCAGAACCTGCATCCGAATGATGGGTGAAGCCCCGTTCAGAATTAACAGATCCACCTCCCTCCCAAGCTTTGACGTCAATTCATCACTGATTTGAACTTGTTTATTTATATCAGGTTCATTACCCCGCTTATATAGAATAGCAATATCGATATCACTGTTGACCTGATCCCTGCCGGATGCCGCCGATCCATAAAGATATACGACTGCAATACCGGGCTCCTCTTGCAAGAATTCTTTTATGATGCCGATTTGTTCCATACATCAATATATGAAATCTAATCTACTCTGCTGTATGGAAAAGCACAGAAAACGATCAAAGTCAAAATACTCCAAGGATTCTAAATCCTTGGAGAGTTTACTAATAAATCATGCTCGAGGCTTGCGGTAAGCTGTACACCGAGTTGCAGGATAAACATGAAGCGACGGACTCTTTGGCCCTGATCGTTAAACTCGTTTTGGGTTGCTCCCTGCTGTACTAGACTACGCCCCCTGTCATACCTATTTGTTGCCTAATGTATGCATCTGTTGAATGATGATTAGGATGTTGAACTTGCTACCACTTGTATCCTGTATAATGAATGTTTCACCCTGAATCACAAAAACCACAAATTCTTTTTACCAAACTCAGGCAGTGTTGCACTCCTGAAATAGGGAAACCGCTTAGCGACCCTCTCGGGGTATTTTATGGTGACTGGCGTAGTATTTACGCTCATGGATTGCCAATCCAGGCGGCTGAACTGGTACACTTGACGCAATAGTTCCTCTATCCATCCCTCCTCTTTGAATTTTTTGTTGAGCCGTTCCATATAGTCATTCCATTTCTCTTTTCGATGCTGATTGTCAGCAATATCGATCCTCACCTTCAGTGGAAAAGGATAAGTCCGGATCTCGTCATCCGATAATCCATAGCGGGTGTTGTTACAGAGCAAAAAATGTCGTTTACCGATTTGAGTCCATGTACCGCTTAGGGGCAGGCGGTGAGAAACAGACCGGTCTGAAAGAACCAGGTCATTCGATGAGGTCTTCTGAATTGTCAAAATTACCAGAGGTATATTCAGTTTTAGCTTTCGAATTTTCCGAAACAGCTCCTCCGATTCATTTCGCCTCATCTTCTTATGCAAATGGATAACCACACGTTTCGTCTTCCTCTCTATCCTTCGAAATTCTCTTACTGCTTTCAGAATAGAACCTATCAACTTCAGGTCGTCATCTGCAGTATAACAGTCAAAGCCCCTGAAACTACCGTTCCGTGTAAAACTGAACGTACTTCCGAGGTATCGTTTGAGCCGTTCATCGGGTCTGTATATCCCGATTCCGATAACCAGTTCGTTGGCTGATTCCTGCTTCAGCATCCACGGCTGTCCTCCCATTTTGGCGACCAGAGCCGTTGCAATATTCGGGAGGTATTTTTGAAACGAAGTGCCCAGTATCGACTCCTCCTGGATGGTCTGTGATGTGATTCCATACTTCAGAAGCTCCTCTTTCACACGATAATAGACGGCATGGCGGTCCGGATCCGAATCATACACTGAAATCGGGCTGATATATATAGCTCCATACCGGATACGTTCATCGAGATCCATCTTCTGTAAACTTTTCCTAATCTCCGGTAACGGATTCTCGCGATTTCTGAATGTAAGCGGGCGATCCCTAAAATGAACAGGCATTCTGGCAAATGTCGGAAGTCCAGGAAAGGATTCATTCCCACCCTTCAGGTATTTATAAAGCCGGTCGCCCAAAGTTTTCACACTCTGTTCATGAAGAATCATAAACAGCTCAATGTATGCAATTTGGGGTGGTTTGAAGGGACCACCCCTTCGCATTCCTTCGATGGGACTTCTGGTGATAACTTCATCCCCGAACACCAGGTCGGCCGAGGATAGCGGAAGCCGCCGGGTGCGGTTCTCAGGTATCGACACATATCCGCGACGGTCCGGCCTAAATTCCTCCCGGAACGACTGCAGCCTGATAAATGTCTCGTAAAACCAATCTAATCTCTCCGTATAGTGACGTATCATATTCTCAGGCTTTTGATGGTAGTCCGGCAACCCTAACACATTTCGGATTTTATAATTGATTACCGGGTACACTTCATTCCTGTCTGCCATCCCGGCTTCCATCAGCCTCTGGTAGGAGTACAGAGATCGTTTATAGGCTACCGTCCTGATATCGGTCGCTTCACCGGCGTACTCATATACCGGTCTTAACCATACCTGTTTAATCCCGTCATAAATCACCGTGCATTCAAACCCGTCGGTCAACCGCCCAAAGCTACCTTGTATTTTGTAGCACTCAAAAACCCCTGTATCTTTCTTCCGGACTTTCTGTTTCAGCAAACAGAGTTCAAGGTTTCCATCCATGTCCGTCCGAATGATCCGAATTTCCTTCCTGTCCCGGAACCACTGAGCCAGCCTGTGATTTAGAACTCTTTTCGCAAAATGCGGTGCTTCGTCCAACAACACTTCTAAAGAAATATCAGGGTCTTTGTCTGTCAGATCTGTATAAAGAGTTGAACCTCCGCACTTTTTCGATATCTCCGGCGGAAGCTCACTTGTCTTCAATGGGATATCATCCATCCCCCTTTTCTCATAATGGCAATGAACCTGCATTTTCGTTTTACCTCCCAAAGGGATCAGGTTTACCGTAAGCTCAGATGAGTGTCCCATCTCCTATTTTTTTAGTTTCGAGTAATAGTTTAACAGTTTTCGGACCTCCTCTTTATGGATCAGCTGTCGCTGAGTAGAAAATTCAATCACCTCCACCCCACTCTCGTCCAGATATTTTTTCAATGTTTTCGGAGTTACGCTAAGCTTATTGATGATCTCGTCCATATCCAGATACATATCCAACAAACTCTGCTTTGCTGATCGATAAGGTTCATTGTTGACCCGATAAGAATCCGAGTAGTCCGTGTCGATGAAATGATGTTCAATTAACCTCAGCAACCGTACTGCTTCCGATTCTTTGGCCACTCTTCTGTCCTGTTCCCCGGTCATCAAGATAGCCCTATACTCGTTCATAGAGTGCATGATTTGATGCAGAAACTCTTTCTCTTCGACGGAAAGCTCCCTTCCCGTTTTCAGTCCTTCAGCCAGATGTAAAAGATAAAGACGGTGTTTATCGGCCTCAAATACAGCGGCATGCTTGAGATTCCTGTCACCATTTGCCTGTTTGGAAGACTTCACGCCTGCAAAGAGTCTGGCGTTTTGAAGCAGATTCAATGATTGGTTGAGTATGTTTCTCAGCTCATACTCAGATTGACCGTCCATCTCAAACTGTACTTTTGCCAACAGGCTGTCGATCCGGTGAGGTGCATCCTTACAGTAAAAAAGATGTTGAAGTTCATGATGAGTGTTATCGACCGTTCGAACATAGGGGGTTTGTAAAGGAACTGGCTGCCCAAACTGTTTCAGGTACAGTTTATTACGGGTCACCAACCGATGTTTGGGAATCAGCGGAAACCGAATCTGAAATTCATAGATGGAGGTCTCCAGGTTCACAATAAGCAGTTTCCAGAGGTACTCCTGCAAGCATTTTATCCTGACTTCGTCGGAGGGAAGGCCTTTCGTTTTCTCCCCTTCATATTCATATTTCCGTACACGAATACGATCATTACATTCGACCAGCAGGTTTATCCATAATTCAAGAACGGTAATCAGTTCATACCTCAACTCCTCCACCGGGATTGAGCTGTCCGCTTGTTTCTCCATCATCGAAAGAGTTGTCATGCGAAGCTCGTAACGAATAAATCTCCGGTAGAAAGTCGACAGAATATGAACGGGCTCCGGAAAAGAATCAGGAATATAAAAATACGCGGAGGGCCACTCTTTGAGTAACCCGCTGCCCGCCAAAACTCCCCAGCGATCTCTCAGCGATTCTTCAAGCCCAAGGTAAACTTCTGGAGTCACCGGTGCTGCCAGCAACCGCTGACTGATTTGTCCCTTACGTACAAGATATCTTCTCAAAAAAATTTCCGGCCGATACCTGCCATATAGCAGCTTCCGCAGGCCACCCATGTATGTCTCCTCACGCATCAATTGTACCTCTTCTTGTCACAATAGCCGTATTCCAAAATAGGATAATAAATTTTTTCCAATAATGGGAATTTTGAAAATACCATATTGCATTGCCTTTCAAAGGCTTATAAATAGATTAATGATGAATTGATATTCAATATCAAACAAGTAGGAATGTGATTGAGATCCCCACTTCTTGGATAATGATGAATGCTTAAGAAATCAATAAGTCATACAACGGTGGACGATATGTGAAAGTTTGCATGTGCTAGACTTTGGCAGACATGCATGTAATTAATACGATAGTGGCTGATATTGATGGCGATAAGAACATACCTTTTATACTGTTTTTTCCACCTTGAAAAGCACAGTATGCGTATTATCGGATAAGGCGCATAGTGAAAGAAAAACAAGATAAAAGACGACTCCAGAATAAACTGAAGTCGCCTCCACCTGTCATCGATATAAGAATCGATCAGGCTGCGGTGTCCTCTCCGAGAAAGATCCCGTCGGACACATCGCGGTTGGTTACTGACTGAAAGGCCAGGTAACCGGCGATGCTATCACCACTCCATCCTTCCGGTATAGTGAGGGTCAGTGATTCATCCTCACGGGTGGCCCCATTAAGGTTATAGGTCACCTCTCCCTTATCCGTATTATACAGGAGCAGCATCGCCGAGTCTGAATTTGCAGCCCCGCCGATACCAGCATCGTTGCTCCATGTAAAGGTAGCAGATCCCGCCGTGGACAGATCCATGGCAACCGTAACCGCTCCGTACAGTTCGCCAACGGCAAGGACTAGCTGATCTGGGGCAATCCCAAGGTCGGGAAAGTTGCCTGTGATGGCCTGCCTGAGGTTGACGGACATGGCGGCGTTCATTGCGGTTTGCTTGTTGGCCGCATTTTTGAAGCCGATACGTACGAACGGCCGGATATTTCGCAGAAACTGCCCCACCAACTTGAATTTAAGCCGCTGGGCTTGCTGCGCTTCAGTGTTCGGGTTTCTCACCGATGAAGGTTTCGATCGGATGTAGTCGATTCCGCGCCAGCGTCCGCCGACTACATTTCCTACTGTTCCTGAAATCCCTCCCAGGATTCCTGAGTTTAACTTTGCCATATTTCTATGTTTGAGTTTAAATTACCACGGAACCTGAATCTGTTACGACTCCGATCCCGCGAGTTCAAAGGCCAATCTATACTCAAGGATTCCTCTCCAAAACTTTCTAAAGTCCGATTTCCTGTTGTTTCTATTTTCTTCTGGTTTTTTCCGGTTTCTTCCAAGGCGCTTATTAAAAAATACATTTAAATGGTAAAAACCAGGCTCTCAAAGTCTGTCATCTTCATCTTTTCTGTAGAATGAGAATTCGGACAAGGTGTAATCTTGCACAAGCTTTAAGATGAGAGAATATATTTCAGAATCTAGCAACTCTCTGTCAACGACTGACCAAGTCTCCAATTTTCGGGAGTTGGTACGGAGCAAACCCAGAGTTGGTGTGGAGGCATGGTATGGTTGTGAGTATCAGGTTTCAAGATGCAGATCGCTGGTTACTCTTGCACAAACTCTGTTTGGAAATGCTAATGTGAAGCTCTGCAAACAGGTAAGGTTTTACTGATCCCTGGTCAACGGTAAAATCACCAGAGGTTTCCATCGAAACCCCTCAATGAGATCAATATCGCTAACTTTCTAGTGATGACATACATAAGGAAACAAGCGGCGGGCTTCTATAGCTCTGATCTTTTAGTGTGTTTTTGTTTTGCCGGACCGACTATACCCAATGCCTCTTTATCCCAACCAGCCTGCCCAAACTGTCGAGTGATGTGAGAGATATCGTGGATGATGGCAATAGATTCCCCTCTTGCCGCGTCCCGAACCTTCGGGAAAGGGACCACGAGTGTGGCTCCCCGAGTGTCTATACAGACAATTCCAGAACAACGAAAGGAGTTCCTGAATCAAATGACAGATAGATGCAGAATGACTTTGTGGGTGTTCCGATTTTTAATCCCCTCTTAGAAAAAGATAAAACTCTGCGAGTCCGCCATACTCCCTCAATGCATCTTTCATCTTCTCAATATTTTCAACAGCCGGGAGAAGGCTCCGAAAACCAAAATCTTCCTCTTCATCCATTCTATGCCTGAAATCGGTGGGTGACGCCAATACATTCATTGATAGTTGATCCTCAAACATTCTCACCGCCCGCGGCATATGTGCTGCGGATGTGACGACGATCAGCGTGTCAATTGAATCTCCATTCTGATCCATCTCCTGAGCTCTTTCCCTGTAAGATCTTACTTCCTGCCAGGTATCGTCCGGATCATTTTGCAAACTCAACCCACGTTCATCGATTCCTAATGATATGGCGGTGCTGGCAAAATTTTCCGCCTGAGTATTCATACGTCGGGATGAATCTCCGGATAACACCAGTGTGCTTTCGGGTATCATGCGGTGGAGCCGTATTCCCTCTGCCAGCCGCATTAACGATTGCTGAGTCAACCGGCTGTTGGCCGGCAACCGCGGATCATTGGAATGCCCCCCTCCCAACACGATAACATCCACCGGCCCCTGCAACTCTTCCATCTCCTCTTCATGGATTGGATGATATTGAAACTCCAGGCTGGTTATAAGCAAATTTGGGATCCAGGGGGTTGATATTATCAGGAACCAGGCAAAACCCGCTGCTAAGAATCCTTTACTCATACGACTATTCTTTATCAGGTAAAAGACGAAGGCTATCGTTACCAAAAAGGTGAAGATGAAAAGAGGATCAATGAATAGTTTTACGAGGTCTGAAAGCATGTACGTTTATTAAATGTTAGTTACTTCATTCTGAACCTGTCTGCTCATGAAAGTATTTGGGGATTTTAAAAAAAAGCGTGATTCAAAATCTCTATATCGATTGAAAAAAAATCGACAAAAAAATGGAGAAAACAATATAAACGTACAAGTGGTTCTTACCTATTTCAATGGGAACTCTCACATACGTTCGAGATTGTGACAGGTTCTCAATATCTATTACCGTTGGCTTCAGCCAACGGGTAGAAAAATCTGATACCTCAGGTGGGCTTTAGCCCCAAACTCAATGTGACTAAAGTCATTTTTTTTTTTTTTTTTTTTACCCTTCACTACCGTCAGCTAAGCAGACGGTAATAGATACTTCTCCTATCGGGTTTTTAAAATGAGCCACAACACCGTGTACCCATGCAATAAACGTTGGCAGAAATGTTGCCTGAACCACTTTTTTATCTCGGCGCCTCGTTGTGAGGGACCCACCCCCGGCCCCTCCCTATGCCGCAAAAGAACGGCACAAGGAGGGGAGTAAAAAAAACGTCCTGCTCTCAGCACTACCCGCTCCGCGACATCCACAAGTTGGGTGTTTTTTACAATCCCGAAACGTCGTGGGAGGAGAGAATACGAATTGCCCCTCGGCAATTCTAAACTCCGAAGGAGTGTAATAACACAGCCCGCGGCAAGAAAACGAGCGAAGCAAAGTATTCGCAGCCGTGGGTTAGCGGATTCTCAAAAGTCAGATGCCCCGAGGCAATGAATATTATTTGAAATGATAACCAGTTTCGAGGGGCAGCGGTACCGACGTTAACACACCCCTAAAAGCTACGCTGAACGCTTCGCTTTCGGTCCCCTCTCGAGATGGGAGAACCGTACTGAAGAGCAAAGACAACAACCATTAACAAAGCCTCTGCCCCCCATCTGTGAGATTCTTCAGTCGCTCCGCTCTTTCTGAATGACACGGTTCGTGGTTTGTTTTCGGCGGGCATCACACACTGAAATTAAATCACTCTCTGTCTCGCCCGCCTGAATTCAACTATACTCATCAAATCCCCTTTCCTGCTCTCAAGCGCCAAGTGATTTTCACTCCCTCACCCAGACACTCTCGCCCCGTTTCACCCCATCACAAATTTTTTTAGCTGTACAGAAGCAAACAAGGATTTTAGGCAGCATGATTAAAATCAATAAATCCCATTCGGATACCATCTGAAAGGGCTTGCTCTACTTGCTTTTCTACTTTTTTTGAAACA
>CAYRDO010000162.1:8583-9526 GCA_964422985.1 uncultured Rhodohalobacter sp.
CCACCGATTCCTCACCGCATTGTTCACAAATCCAGGCAGGAACATCTCTAACAACTACAATACGATTGGGTGCCATCTGAAATGTCAGAGCCGTGGTTCCTTCTTTTAAATCTGAATTACAATAAGGGCATTTCATATCATCTCCGTTCTGTTAACGAATCATTCCACTGGGTTCTGTGAGGTTCATACGCTGTAATAACCCAAACAATATCTTCAGGATAGGAAGCAAAAAAATATCCACCAAATGTCCTATAATCCGTTCTGATGTCTTTTCCGTCCCACAGCTCGGGAGTTCCTCCCTTTTTCCAGCGGCCGCTGAACAGTACAATCATTTTTTTAAATTTTACTGTCCAATCACCAAAGAAATATGTCCAGAATTCTCCATAAGATTAAAGGTACAGAAAATTAAACTCTTGGTTGGAGATCACAAAAAAAGACCCCGACCATTTTCGGGTGATCGGGGCTATTTGCGTTGCTTACTTTTCGGGTACTTAAGAGGTAAGCGCGTCTAAACTATATTTGTAAAAACAAGAAATCAAGGTAGAAGAGTGAATATCCCAAGTTGTTAGAAGGTTCTAACTAAAATGTAATAATGGTTTCCATTGTAACGCTGATTTTTATTACCTAAAATATAGAAACCACAAATGGTTGAATTTTATTGTTTTAAATACTTGCTCTCTAACAAATAAAAGACCCCGACTGTTTTCGGACAATCGGGGCTAACTACGTTGCTTACTTTTGGGGTATCAAAGTGTAAGCATTAATAAACTATATTTATAAGGATAAGAAATCAAGGTAGAAGAAGTGGCACCTGAAGCTATTAGAGGATTCTAATTCAAGGTGTTACTTCTGATTTTACAAAAAAAAGACCCCGATTGCTTTCGGGCAATCGGGGCTAAATACGTGGCTTACTTTTAGGTCATCTAAAAGTTAAGCGGAATGA
>CAYRDO010000163.1:0-8701 GCA_964422985.1 uncultured Rhodohalobacter sp.
TGCATCTGCAAAATGGTTAGATCTGCCGAGTGAGCAGCGTCTCCGTGGAAAAGGAGTGAGCGCATGTGCAACCTGTGATGGCGCATTTTTCCGCAATCAACATGTGATTATCGTTGGCGGTGGAGACACAGCAATGGAAGAAGCCACATTCCTAACCAAGTTTGCATCAAAAGTGACGGTTATTCACCGGCGCGATGAACTTCGTGCATCCAAAGCGATGCAAACCCGTGCGTTCAACAATGATAAAATTGAATTCATGTGGGATTCCGAGCTACAGGAAGTTTTGGGAGATAAAGTTGTTGAAGGCGTAAAAATCTACAATAACAAAACAAAAGAGGTTACCACTCTTGATGATGTAACCGGCGTATTTATCGCGATCGGACACAAACCCAATACCGATCTGTTCAAAGGAGTTCTTTCAATGGATGATGTGGGATATATCCAAACGAAAGGTCAGTCTACTGAAACCGATCTTCCCGGAATTTTTGCCAGCGGGGATGCGATGGATCCGATTTATCGTCAGGCTGTAACAGCCGCCGGAACCGGATGCCGCGCCGCACTCGACGCCGAGCGATACTTAGCCGAGTACGAAATCGACGAAGAAGCACTCGCTCAGGAACACTGGAAATAGATGCGATTCAATTTATCGGATGAGTATATTTGCTTAGAACAATTTTACGGCTGTCCCACTCATCCGGTGATTTTAAACTCCTTATATGAATATCAATTGCGAGAGGAGTGTCCCCCTTCGAAGGGGGCAATGGGGGATGACAAAAATGTGGCTCAAGTTAAAAAGTTAAACTTGGACTTTCACTCCTTCTTAGAATCTGAATCCTCACCCTCTTCCTCAGATTCAGATTTTGCCTCGGTCTTCTCTTCCTCCTCTTCATCATCCTTGATTTCAATCACTTCCGCTTCCACTTCGTACTCGTCTTCATCTTCGTCTACTTCTCGTTCAATGATCACTTTCGCATCATTGGCGTACAGTAAAATGGTTGAAATGGCTGTGATCAACGGAGCATAAACGGCCAAAAGAGCCAAACCGGCTGTGCCCACAGTCAACTGACTCTGGAAAAGGATTTTCCCTTTTTTGTTTTTGATAAGAATGCGCCGAGCATTTCCTTCTTTGATGATTTTCTTGATTTGAGCAACAATTTCGTCAACGGTTCCGCGAATTTCTTCGAAGATGGTTTTTTGCGTTTTTTCCATGATTTCACCGTTTCTTTTAATTTTTTTTGTAAGGGATTGGCTTTTCATAGTTCATACTACGGGATGACCTTTAAAAAGATACAATACGAACTATGCTTTCAAGAGTCTATTGCGCATCTACAATTGGCGTGGATGCCCGTTTAATTGAAGTTGAAGTAAATATGAGCGGCGGGGTGCCAAAATACTTTTTGGTGGGATTACCTGACCGTGCTGTGAGCGAATCGAAAGATCGAATTGATGCCGCGTTGAAAAATGCCGGTGCAAATTTTCCGCGGGGGAAAATTACCGTAAACCTGGCTCCGGCTGATCTGCCAAAGGAGGGAAGTGCGTTTGATCTGCCGATTGCAGTCAGCCTGCTCGCCGTTTCCGGTCAGATAGAAACTGACAAACTGGAAAAATCTCTGATTGCCGGAGAGTTGGCGTTGGACGGACAACTACGCCCCATTAAAGGAATTTTGCCGATGGTGGTGGAAGCCAGAAACCGTGGATTAGAATATGTTCTCGTCCCCAAGGATAATGGAGCCGAAGCGGGCGTTGTAGATGGAATCAACGTGGTGGCTTTTAATGATATTAACCAGGTGATGGAGTGGCTGGAGGATGAAAATTCGCACCCGATTATCGATATCGATCTTGAATCCCTTTTTCACACCAACGGGAAACATGAGATTTTGGATTTTGAAGATGTCCGCGGACAAGAGAATGTGAAACGGGCATTGGAAGTCGCTGCGGCCGGTCTTCATAACGTAATTATGGTCGGCCCGCCCGGATCAGGAAAAACAATGATGGCACGTAGGCTTCCAACTATTTTGCCGCCCCTTTCTTTAGATGAAGCGCTCGAAACCACTAAAATCCATTCTGTGGCAGGTTTGGTTGAGCCGGGAAAATCTCTGGTGACCCAGCGTCCATTCCGAAGTCCGCACCACACCGTTTCTGATGTGGCTTTGGTTGGCGGCGGAAGCATCCCAATGCCGGGCGAAATTTCAATGGCTCACAATGGTGTTCTCTTTTTGGATGAGCTTCCGGAATTCAAACGAAGTGCATTGGAGGTAATGCGTCAGCCGCTGGAGGATGGTATTGTGAATATTTCCAGGGCCAGAATGAGTGTCAGTTATCCCAGCCGAATTATGCTGGTAGCATCGATGAATCCGTCTCCGACCGGTGATTGGTACGATCCGACCGATGTAAACGGCGCCACAAATATGCAGATGCAGCGATATTTGAGCAAAATCAGCGGACCGCTTCTGGACAGAATTGATCTCCATATCGATGTTGAAAAAGTGAGTTTTGATGAATTATCAGCCAAAGCCAAAGGAGAAAGCTCCAAACAGATTCGTGAACGAGTAGTAGCTGCTCGCGAGATTCAAAACCGGCGATTTATGGGCATCGAAAATGTGCACTCCAACGCCCAGATGAATACAAAACTGGCAAGGAAAATTTGTCCGATTGACAAAGCCGGAGAATCGATGCTCAAAAAAGCGATGAATACCTTAGGACTCTCTGCTCGTGCATATGACCGAATCCTCAAAGTCTCCCGAACCATCGCGGACCTCGAACGATCTGAAGAGATTCGAACGCATCATATTGCGGAAGCGATTCAGTATAGGAGTTTGGATAGAGAAGGGTGGCTTGGGTAAGCGGGGTTCAAAGTTTAATGTTTAGGTTATGAGTGTTGAGAGATTTGAAGATTTGGAAATATGGCAGGAAAGAGTTTCTTCAATTTCTAAGTATTGCAAAAGGATCATTCGGAGAAACCCGATCTCAATTCTATCGTGCATTCGACTATGAATACATCACAACAGAAGAGCTTAATGATTTAGTCAACCAGTGCTCGTTATTGAGCAAAAAAGATTTCTTCCCTTATGAATTACTTGAATAAAAGCAATTATTACGGTTCCAAGTACAAATGAAATAACCTTAAACCGTCTTTCACGGGAACAAAACGCCCAGTTCGTCGTACTAAAAAACATGATCACAACACACGACAAACGGAGCACAGTAATGGATCGAGAATATCAAACATACTGGCGAGGAAACTGGATTTTTACACTTCCGTTTATTCTGCTATTACTTTATCTCTTCATGTAAATTAGATTCGATCTATGACCCAGTTTGGTGTTAATTTGATTAGCCAGGCAACGAAACGCCAACGCCGGGTGATGTAGGAGTAAGATTTCTTCTTTTCGATATCGGATAACATCTGTGTTACAGCCTTTTCCGTTTCGGCAACCCAGAACATCCCTCTCTTGCCTTCCGTCATTTCGCTTTTCACAAAGCCGGGTTTAACATCTGTAATGGTAATATCATAGTTCGCATTATTACAGCGCTGACGATATGCCTGCATATATGTAGAAATAAACGCTTTCGATGCGCTGTAAGGAGCTGCCCTGGATGAACCAAACAGTCCGGCAATTGAAGAAACACCAACAATGTGCCCGTAGCCTTGTTGTTTAAAATACTGAAACGCTTCCCCGAATAGCTGAACAAATCCGCTTACATTCACATCGATAATTTCTTGTTCCATCGAGATGATTGAAGAAGCCGGATAGTTTGAAATGCCGGCATTCAGAACAATAATATCCATACCGCCCATCTCTTCGATAAGACGTAAAAGTTGTGAACTGGCTTTCATTTTCTCCACTACATCCATTTGGCGGTAATGAAAATGTTCGCCTAGCTCATCATGTAGTTGTTCAAGTCTCTCTAATCTTCGGCCGGTGCCCCCAACCTTATAACCTTTTTTTATGGCTTGCCGCGCAAGTGATTCTCCAATTCCTGAGGTCGCGCCGATGATAATCATTTTCTTCATAACGAACTGTTTTTACATCTCAACATCGCTTTACAAACTATCATTTATAACTGTAAGATGTGTTTGGAAATTTTCATCATAACCATTAGAATGAAACCCTACTTAACCGGTTAATTAGAAAACCCAAAACGTATTGGATGAAACGTCTCTCTGTTTTTTTGGTGGTTTTGTTTTGCTCGTTTCTTCTATCCTGTTCCGGTGAGAGTGATGTTCGGGTTCTAAAATTAGGTCACGGCCTGGATGCCAGTCACTCCGTTCATAAGGCGATGGTTTTTATGGCTGAGCGGGTAAAGGAGGAATCAAACGGAAAAATGCGGATTGATATTTATCCCGCTCAGCAACTCGGTTCAGAACGGGAGCTCCTGGAGCTTCTTCAAATTGGCAGCCTGGATATCACGAAAGTTTCTTCAAGCGTCCTTGAGGGATTTGAACCACTATACAAGATTTTTAGCGTCCCCTTTTTGTTTGAAAATGAAGAGCATCGTTTTTCTGTATATGATGGTGAAATCGGCCGCGAATTGCTGGATGCCGGACAAAGCATTCGGTTGGTTGGATTGACTTATTATGATGCGGGAACTCGTAGTTTTTACACAAAAGATCGGCCTATTCTTCACCCGGACAGTCTCCAGGGAATGAAAATTCGGGTTCAGGAAAGTCCGGCCTCTATTCGAATGGTAAATATGCTCGGTGGATCAGCAACTCCCATTTCATTTGGAGAATTGTACACCGCTCTCCAACAGAGAATTGTTGACGGAGCAGAAAATAATCCTCCAAGTTTATATCTCACAAGACATTACGAAGTTGTGGACTATTATAGCCTTGATGAACACACAGCTGTACCGGATATGCTATTTGCAAGCCAGATTACCTGGGAGCGATTGACAGAGGAAGAGAAAGAGATTTTACGAAATGCCGCCCAGGAATCTGCGATACACCAAAGAAAACTTTGGGAAGAATCTACAAACGAGGCGATGGAAGCCGTTCAGGAGGCCGGTATTGAAGTGGTTTATCCGGACAAGGAACCGTTCAGAGAAAAACTCCAGCCGATCTATGAAGAATATGAAGAGGACGAAGAGATGAACTCCTACATTCAACGAATCCAGGAGTTGGCCGATGAATAAATTGATTAACGTTATTGACCGGTGCCTCGAATGGATTATGGTAAGCCTGATGGCCGTTTTGGTTGTGGATGTCACCTGGCAGGTGGTATCACGATATCTTTTAGGTGAGGCAAGTTCTTTCTCGGAAGAGGTGGCCCGATATCTTCTCATCTGGATTGGTCTGCTGGGCTCGTCTTACGCCTATCGGAAAAAGATGCATTTGGCGTTTGACTTAGTTACAAACAAAGTAACCGGGCGCACAAAATATTGGATGGAGATAATCATCCATACACTCATCATTTTGTTTTCTATTGTGGTGTTGATGATGGGAGGCATGTATCTCGTGCAACTTACATGGGAGCTCAACCAGCTTTCCGCCTCACTGCAAATCTCACTTTCCTATGTCTACTTTGCGTTACCCCTGAGCGGAATCTTGATGGTAATTTATGCCATAAATTTTATCAAAGAGATTATCAATGATGGGCCGCAAGAAGTTGAACAAACTATCGACGAGGTGGCCTGATGGAAATTACGGGAATTTTAGTCCTGATTATCAGTTTTGTACTTCTTCTTTTGATTGGAGTCCCGATCGCGTTTTGCATCGGTATTGCCACACTCTGCACGATGCTGGTGAGCATTCCCTTTGATCCAGCAATCACAACTGTTGCACAACGTATGGCCACCGGCCTAGATAGTTTTGCCCTGTTGGCGATTCCGTTTTTTATACTTGCTGGCCAGATTATGAACCAGGGCGGAATTGCCAGGCGTTTGATCGATTTCGCGAAATCTGTCGTAGGAATGCTGCCGGGCGGACTTGCCTACGTTCAAATTATCGCCGCGATGTTGTTCGCTTCTATTTCGGGATCGGCGGTTGCAACAGCTTCCGCCATCGGGGGATTTATGGGACCTCAGATGAAAAAGGAAGGATACGACATTGAGTTTACAACTGCGCTTAATATCACTTCATCAACTACCGGCCTGATTATTCCGCCGAGTAATATTTTAATCGTATACTCGCTGGCCAGTGGTGGCGCATCAATCGCAGCACTCTTTTTAGCTGGATATCTGCCGGGTATTTTGGTCGGACTCTCGTTGATGTTTGTTTCAGGATACTTCGCTGTCAAACGAAGTTATCCCATAAGTGGTAAGGTGCCTTTAAAGGTGGCGTTCAGAAAATTTATTGACGCACTTCCAAGTCTTTTTTTGGTCATTTTGGTGATAGGCGGAATTGTTGCCGGAATTTTTACGGCAACCGAAGCATCCGCAATTGCCGTTGTCTATGCCCTCATTTTATCATTCTTTTATAAGGGGATTAATCTCAATGAACTCAAACAGGTATTCCTGTCAAGCTGCAATGTTACGGCCATTGTGGCGCTGTTAATTGCAACCTCCATCGCGATGTCGTGGATTATGTCTTACGAAAATATCCCGGTCATCATCAGTGAAGGCCTGTTAGCTCTGACTGACAACCCAATTGTTATTTTGTTAATTATTAACCTGCTTTTACTGGTAGTTGGAACCTTCATGGACATGACTCCGGCTGTACTCATTTTTACCCCAATATTGTTGCCATTGGTCGTAGAAATGGGAGTCGATCCGGTTCACTTCGGTATCATTATGATTCTGAATCTCTGTATCGGCGCGTGTACGCCACCCGTAGGAAGTGTCCTTTTTGTGGGATGCGGAATATCGGAAATTTCTATCACCAGAGTCATCAAGCCGCTGATTCCACTGTTTATCGCGATGGTCATCTCCCTGATGATCGTAACTTATGTGCCGGAAATTACAATGTTCCTGCCAGATCTATTTGGCTACTAAAAATCCAAAATAAAATAGAGTGAGTAATCAAGATTTAAGAAATAGCGAATGTAAAGATGCACTAGATTTTTTTGAGAACGTTCGCGTCTATGATAAATCGCTAAACTATAAGAATGGATTCTGTTTCTTTTTGATCAAGGAAGGACTGGAAAAGTACCTGATTCTGATGAGTGATGAAGCCGATTTGAATGACTTCGGCTTTAATGGAAAGATTATAGAGATTGATTCAAAGAAGTTTCTGAAGTGTGAACTGACTCATGAAAATGCTGAAGTATTACGTTCAATATTCGATTTTACCAATCCTGTTTTGATCGGGAAAGTTGATTCCTACGGATTAGGTGATCGACTTGGAAATGCCGGGCCGGCTCATTTAAAAGCGGTACGGAATTCAGGATTTAAACCTGGGCTTGCTCAGCAATCTATTCGGGAACTCGAAAGAACCAATCGAACCGCTGAGGAGGTGCTTGATGCGGCAAGCTGGTCGGTTTTTCAGGAAGGATATTGGCAGGGATTTGGCGCCGATGCTGATCACCTGAAAACCACTGAGCATATCGACCGAATGGTAAAGGCCGGCTATACCATGTTCACCATCGACCCGAGTGAGTTTGTTGTGAACGAGGCGATGAATATGGAGATGGAGGAGCTCAGAGAAAGCTATAAGAATTTGCCTTGGAGTGAATTAGATGTTCAGCCTGACGTTCAATTGGCTTATTATCATAAAACCTCATCTCCGCTAAACAATGGTTCGATTTTGGATCCATCTGAAAAAGAGGTGCTCACCGGCATGGTGAAGTATGGCCATGTGATTGTTCACACAAAAAAGATGGTGGATTATCTCAAGGAAACCTATCCAAATCATCCGGCAGAGATTGAACTTTCGGTGGATGAAACCGATCAGCCCACAACGCCTTTTGAACACTATTTGATTGCGGCTGAAATGCAGCGCTTAGGAATTGATTTGGTCAGCCTTGCCCCCCGATTTTGTGGAGATTTTGAAAAAGGGATTGATTTCAAAGGTGACCTCGATCAGTTTCGGGAAGAGTATGAGTTGCACTTGGCCATCGCTGAAAAGTTTGGCGGATACAAGCTGAGCATCCACTCAGGAAGTGATAAGTTTTCTGTGTATGAGGTGATCGGTTCCATCGATTCGGGAGCCGTTCATGTGAAAACAGCGGGAACGAGTTATCTGGAAGCACTGCGAACCATTGCACAGGTGAATACGGATCTGTTTCGGGAAATTCTGAGTTTTTCACTAACGAGATTTGAAGAGGATAAAAAGACCTATCATATTTCAGCAGATCCTGATGAAATACCTAATCCGGATCGATTAAGTGATGAAGAATTGGTTCATTTACTAGACGATAATGATGCTAGACAGGTGTTGCATGTGGCTTATGGATCTGTACTGGCTGGTCCTTCATCGAGGGAAAACAAATTTAAAGAGCGATTGATGAAATCATTAGCTGAGCATGAAGAGATCTATGAAAAGAATTTGGAAAAACATTTTATAAAACATTTAAAACCATTTAATCAGTAAAAATAAAGAATGAGTTACATAGAAAATCTATTTAGTCTTGAAGGAAAAGTTGCTGCCGTGATTGGCGGAAGCGGAGTGTTGGGTGGCGAGATGGCCCAGGCACTTTCCGAAGCCGGTGCTAAAACGGCTGTTTTGTATGGTAGCAGTAAAGACGATGCTGAAGAACGAGCTAAAGAAATCGAAGATGCAGGCGGAACGGCGATGATTGCAAATGCTGATGTTCGGGATGAA
>CAYRDO010000163.1:8711-9415 GCA_964422985.1 uncultured Rhodohalobacter sp.
ATGAATCATCCCTCAGAGAAGCATTTCAGAAAATAAATGATGAATGGGGGCGAATCGATATTTTGGTCAACGCACCGGGTGTAAATTCTACGACCGATTTGATGGAGATCACTGAAGAGGAGTGGAACAAAATCCTGGATATTAACATGAAAGGAGTGTTTCTGGCGAGTCGGATTGCTGCTGAATACATGATTGACAAAGGTGAAGGTGGAAGCATTATCAATATTACGTCGGCTTCATCCGAAATTCCTTTGACGCGTGTTTTTACATATAGTGTCTCCAAGGCCGGAATCGATACGATGACCCGATACATGGCTCGCGAGTGGGCGCCACATAACATTCGCGTGAATGCGATTAAACCCGGATTTTTCCCGGCTCAACAGAACAAAAAAATATTGGATGAGGAGCGGGTAGAATCGATTATGAGACATACTCCGTTCAAACGATTCGGAAAACCTGAAGAGCTCGGGGGTACGGTTATTTGGCTTGCATCAGAAAAGGCGGCCTCATTTGTAACCGGAGCAATTGTAGCTGTGGACGGCGGATTTACAGCGATGTCAATTTAAAATCAAAAAGAACAGAACAGTGAATAAGCAAGAAATTTTAGAACTCATTGAAGAGCAAAAAGCGGTAGCGGTTATTCGTCTGCCGGATTCGGATCTGTATGAGCCAGTAGCCGAGGCTATGTACGAAGGCGGAATTCG